>CAYTCQ010000001.1:0-7469 GCA_964436485.1 uncultured Candidatus Saccharibacteria bacterium
AAGACTACGTGCACGCAACAGGTCACGGTAATCGCGAGGATATTAAATGGCTCCACAAGAAACTTAATGAGAAGTTCTTTATCCCTATCCACGGTCACCACTATATGCTTCAGTCACATAAGCGCCTTGCGATGGAATGCGGTATCTCTGAAGAAAATATTATCGTCCCTGACAACGGATCGATCATTGAAATCTCGGCCGATGGCAGCAAGATGACTGTTCGCAAGGAAAAAGCTCCTGCAGGTCTTATGATGGTGGATGGATTCACTGTCGGCGACGAACAAGAAGTGGTCATCCGTGATCGCCAAATGCTCGCCCAAGATGGTATGTTTGTCGTCGTTGCCACAATCGACCAGAAGACAGGTAAGCTCAAGAAATCTCCAGATATCATCTCTCGCGGATTCGTATACCTGAAAGAATCTCAGGATCTCCTGCATGAAGTACGCGGTATCGTAAAACGCACTGTTGAAGAAAATTCTGGAGGTATTGTACCAACAAACTTCGAAACACTGCGCGGCACACTTGGAGACAACCTCTCTCGCTTCCTCTTCCAAAAAACAGCCAAGCGACCACTTGTGATTCCAGTTCTACTTGCAGTCTAAACAACAAAAAACAGATGCCCTAGGCATCTGTTTTTTGTTGTATACTTATACCTGCATGAGAGAATCTCGACATATCGTGTTTGTGGCAAATTTGCTGTTTTCTTTTTCTCTTGCCATCACGGCATACACAAACTCAAGTTTTATTGAAAGCACCACAAGCACACAAGCTGTCGGTGTTTTATATGCATTCTCTGCCCTTCTTTCCATTATTGCTCTCATGCAGGCACCGCGTACACTCGCAGCTCTTGGTAATAGAAAATTTTTTCTGAGCTATGGGACACTACACGCGCTATCGCTTGCTCTGCTTGTCCTTCCTGTGGGCCGAGCACTCCATATTGCAAGCTTTCTTGGGTACCTCTTTTCTGGAAACATCCTCATCTTCTCGTTTGACGCACTTTTTGAAGGCACATCAGCAAAAGCCGGCAAAGGAACTGCGCGTGGAACATTCCTTATGCTTGGAAACTGCGGGTGGGTCCTTGCTCCTCTTATAACCTCACACATCGTCGACAATTTCGGTTTCGCGGGCACCTATGCTGTAGCCTTTTTTGTCTTCATGATTATTGCTCTTCTCATCGGCACGCGACTTTCAAAATACCGCGAACCAAAATATACACCCCACCAAAAAGGCAGCGCGCTCCGTCGAGCATTCAAAATCCCGACACTGCGCGTCACCATCATTGCAAACTTTATCCTCCAGTTTTTCTACGCATGGATGGTCGTCTATTCACCTCTGTACCTACACGACACACTTGGTCTTGCGTGGGATACGATCGGCATACTCTTTTCAATCATGCTCACGGCTTTTGTTATCTTTGACTATCCCCTTGGAAAACTCGCAGATTTTCTTGGTAGTGAAAAAGAGCTCACAGCCATCGGCTTCATCATCATGGCCACGTCAGTGCTTGGGCTCGCTTTGATTGAAAGTCCAAGTATTTTTGTCATTGGGCTTCTGCTCTTTTTCTCACGCGTGGGCGCAGCTACCGTCGAAGCAATGACAGAGATACATTTCTTCAAAATTGCAGGTGCAGCGGACTCAAGTATTCTCTCGATTTTCCGAGACCTTCGCCCCCTTGCCTACCTCATCGCACCACTCTGTGGAGCAGTCATTCTCTACACCCTTCCGTTTGAGTCTCTCTTTTTTATACTCACATTTATTCTTGTACTCGGATATTTCCTCTCCTTCCATCTCGAACGCAAAACAAAATGGTGGACGCGATCACACGCACAATAAAACCCGCATGATGCGGGTTTTATTGTGCATTCTGACTTATTTTCTTTGCCGAACTGATAATACTTTTTACAACATTGATCGGAATAGAGAATCCGATATTTTGTGATCCTTGCACAATCGCAACGTTTACCCCGACGGCCATACCATTTGTATCAAGAAGCGGGCCGCCCGAATTGCCAGGGTTGATAGCTGCATCTGTCTGAATAACTTTATCGAGTGTCTCTGTTTCCCCTTGCCCGCTTGATGCAGTGATAGAACGAGAAAGGCCGGAAATAATACCAACTGAAACAGTGTTCTGGAATTGTCCGAGCGCATTACCAATAGCAATCACACTTTGTCCGAGCTTGAGCGCGTCAGAATCACCGAGGCGCACATATGGAAATCCTGATCCAGTAATTTTCATAATAGCAATATCTAAAATGGGATCACGAGAAAGCACGGTCGCAGAATATTTCTTTCCGTTTTGAAGTGTCACTGAAAAACTGCTCGCGTTACCAATAGCCACATGACGATTTGTCACGATAAGTCCATCAGACGTCACAAGAAAACCTGAGCCACTCCCGACAACTTTATCTTCCGTGCCTACTTGTTCTTGTTGTGGAACTTGAAATGTAATTCCAGGTGCAGGACTATATTCTTTAAACGTCGTCTGATACTTCGGCACTGTTTGGTAAATAGTCACCGCCACAACAGCAGGATTTGCTTTTGCCACAGCATCTTCGATGAGCGACGAAAGCTCTTTCTGTGGAGCAGGCACCACAGGTGCAGGTGTTTCAGTTTTTTGAGGTACTGCTTCTTTTACAGGAGTGGTTTGCATACTCTGTGAAGCTACGAGCATGCGACCATACTCATCAACAACGTACCGAAGTATTGATTGACGAAAATGCCAGAGTACAGCTCCGATGATTATAAGAATGACAACAACAGCAGCCACCGCCATGCCAACGATGCGCAAAATAAATGAATTGATATATCGATTGATGTGTTTTCCTATATGCATGACTAATTTTTAGTGCTTAGAAATTGTAACACGACCTGTTTTTGTTTGTACGACAAGTCCATCGCGCACAAGTCCTGTAAGTGCCGTATCAAAACGGACATGATCTTTTTTGGGTAATACATTTTTTAGAGCAGTACTCGTCTTTGAGCTACGAGATACTTCCCTCACGATATATCCGCGCATTTGTCTGACAGAACCTTCAAATGTGCTTTGCTTCGTGTGATGAGCACTTGCGCGCGACGGATTTGGAATACTCTTTTTTAGATATGTGCCGTAGTCCATAAGAGCCCAGTACCACTGCCGGAATTGTTTCTTGGGTAAAGATTGCTCGATGAGCGGTATCAGTTTTTTATCAGAAACATCCTTAGATTTTGGGTAAAACTCATGCAAAAAGACCGTCCGAATATTGGTCTCAATACATACATACGGCATATCGTGTGAAAAGGTTGCAACGGCACGAGCTGTGTATGGACCAATACCGCCGAGCTTCTCGAGCTCTTCAGCTTCCTTAGGAAATACCCCTTTATACTCTCTCGCAACAGCCTCAGCGGCGCGCTTTAAGTATAAAGCTCTACGATTGTACCCAAGCCCGCTCCAGAGCTTTAAAACGGCCTGTGGCGAGGCTTTGGCAAGCGCCTGTACGTTTGGGAAAGCTTTCAAAAAAGCCTCGTATTTAGGTATCACCCGAGCAACCTGCGTCTGTTGGAGCATGACTTCAGAAACAAGGATTTTGTATGGATCCTTCGTCTTACGCCACGGCAAATCATGCCTGCCATGCTTTTTGTAGTATGCCCAGACTTTTTTCTGAAATACAGGAATAGTCATATCCACACTCTAGCATGGCTTGGCAAGAGACAAAGATCATATATACTATCCTCAATTTGCCTGCTCTATGAAAGAAGAAAAATATGGTCGCACGCCGTTTAAGCATTTTGGAAACATCTGGCGGACATTTGAGTGTCTCTATTGCCACACAGAAAAACGCTTATGGATGATGAGGCCTGCGCCTGTTACAAGCGCCGAACACAGGCTCGTTGATTTCCGACAACGATGCTCACAGTGCCAAAAAATCACTCCGCATGTTGAAACAACTGCGGACGAATAACAATCACACAACTAAATTATTTGTGTGATTGTTTATTTTTAAGCCACTCCCCGATCTTCTTCTCGTCACGCTTTTTCCAGAGCGCGTTCATTTCAACATACTCAAGCGTCTGTGCGATAGCACGCGCAGCACTTGGAACTTTGTTTGTTTTGAAAAAACTCTTAATATCAGCGTGCATCTGCATTGTCGTATTGCGACTAAGCGAGAGCACAAGATATGTCAGGATATGATTGCCCGCACCATAAAGAGATATAATTTTCTTCCAATTCTTTTTTACAAAATTCCACGTTGTCTCACGTCCTGAAAGACTTGCAAGTCCGATGCGCCATAGATCATGGATCTTGTTCTGCAAACGCACTTCATCCGTAAGGCCAAACATGAGCGCCTTACCAAGAAGTGTCTGGTTCTTAAATGAGGCAAGTGCGCTCAGCGCGCGCTCCTTTTCTTCGTGAAGCTCTTCGGTGCGATACATATGCAAAAATGCTTCATATTCTTCCTTTCCTCCCTCGCGCGCTACGATGGTATACACGACTGCGCGCATATCAGCAGCAATCGGTTTTGTCTTTCGTGCAGCAAAGCGAGTCTTGGCTTCTTGTATAACATCCTCATCTCCAAATGAAGCCGCGCTGCCCAAGAGAAGATCTCGGAGTATTGTCTCGTGTGGAGTCTCACCTTTACGCTTTTCCCATCCAGCGCGCGCAGCTGCAGGACTTACAATATTTTTTGCGTACGCGCGAAAAGCTGGATAGACATCTGTGCCATAGAGAATATTTGAGATCTGCCCGAGACCAGTCAATATCTCACTCCATACGATATAGTCATCCTCATTTTCATACGCGTTCAAAAGAGAGAGCGGTACTGTCGCCGATATGTGTCCTGACTGTGCGAGCGCAAATGCGTCGCGAATAACACCGAGACGATCGACAGCACTGAGCTTCCCTTCCTTGATAGCAGTGGCAAGTTTTTCTAAAAGCGCATTACTGTACTGCGTACGAAAGAGCGACGTCTCATGAGTGTTGAGCTTGAGCCACGAAGCATTGGATGCTTCAATAATTGTTTTCTTTTTTGAGACAAGACCAAGATTTTTTGAGCCTTTCTGTGAAAGAAGTGAGAGTGGGATCGGCCATACAGTTTTGTCTTTAGATTTTACAGCGCTCTTTGGATTTGCAAAAAAGCGTTCTTGTGAAAGAGCGAGGCCTTTTGCTGTTTCTTCTACAGAAAGAAGTGGGTAGCCAGAGGTTGTCGTCCATACAGCCATCATCTTTTTGACGGGTTTACCTGAGATTTTCTCAAATGCATTCCAGAGATCCACAGTGCTTGCATTTGTATAGCTATGCTTTTTAAGATAGTGACGCAACCCATCACGGAAGTGTTTCGGACCGAGATACTCAGCAAGCATACGAATAACAGTCGCGCCTTTTGAGTATGAGATCGCATCAAAAATCTCCCCTATTTCACTTGGGTGATGTACTTCCACTTCAATTGGATGTGTATTCTGCTGTGAGTCAGGACGGAGTGTTGATCCAAGTCCGTGACTTGGCGCACCAGAGACAAATTGCGCCCAGATATCAAATTCTGGATAGAGTGCGTCGAGCGAAAGATGCTCCATGTATGCAGCAAAACCTTCGTTGAGCCAAAGGTGTGTCCACCATTCCATGGTGACAAGATTGCCAAACCACTGGTGGGCAAGCTCGTGCAACACCACAAGCGCCACCCAGCGCTTCGAATCAATAGAAGTATTTTCAGGGTCGACAAGAAGTGCTGTTTCGCGGTACGTGATCGCTCCCCAGTTTTCCATAGCAGCAGAAGCAAAGTCTGGAAGCGCGATCATGTCGAGTGTGTTGAGCGGATATTTGATTCCAAAATACTGTTCATACCACTCAAGACCACGCGTTGCCACTTCAAGAGCAAAGCGGGCTTGCTGTTTCTTTCCAGGCACAGTCATAACACGCACCAATACTCCGCCTTTTGTTTTTTGTTCAATCCATTCAAAATCTCCAACAATAAATGCGAGAAGGTATGTCGACATTTTTGGAGTCGGAGCAAATGAAACAATCTTGTATCCTGCTTCATGCTCGGCAATTGAAGTAGGCAGTGTATTTGAGATAGCAGTCTTGCCTGTCGGAACAATAAGCTTCACATCAAAGACAGCTTTGTGTGCAGGCTCATCAAAACACGGAATACATTTGCGCGCATCCGTTGCTTCAAACTGTGTCGTCGCCATAAAGCGCTCTTGTCCATCTACAACATACTTACTCTTATAGAAACCGCGCATGTCATCAGAAAGTATTCCTTCAAAAACGAGGTGAAGCTTTGCCTTCCCTTTTTCAATCATTCGTGGATAGACAAATGTAGCCGTCTCACTTTTTTCATCATAGGTGATCTTTTCGGCCGGCATGTTGTCTTTGCCGACAGTGACAACAGCAGAGAGAATATCGAGGTTTTTAGAATGAAGTGTGATCTGGCGAGCAGACTTTGCAAGTACAAGATCAATAGTCTCCTCCCCCTCAAATATATGTGCCTCAAGATCGGGTTTAAGCGTTATGGCATAGCGAGTAGGAACAACGTCAGTACCGAGGCGCACCGACTTTCGAGAGATTTTTGTAGTCTTCATAGACATAGTTATAGCATAAAAAAATCCCCTCAGTATTCTGAGGGGAAATAGTGTCTACGGGGGCTGATTATTTCATTACTTTTCTTTTTACGCCATTGCGAACTTTTTTAATGACCCTAACAACAGCGTTGTCGAGAAAAACATTTAAGCTTTCAATGGTTTTCTCAAGCTTTGGTACAAAAGCATCAAGATGGCCATTGTGAGTAAGTTGACCAACACCCGAAACAGCAGAGTAGCATTTCCATACATCAGCTACTGCCTTTGATGTCACTGTAAAAACTGCCTTGTATTCTTCTTTACCAGCAATCAACTTACTAAATTCACTTAGTCCTTCATGAGCCCCACTAAGTTGAAGTAAAACTTTTTTAAAATCATACTTCCCTCCTTTAATAGCGTCTTTTGCTTTTTCAATCAGATTTCGTGCTGATTTGATAACTTTCTTTTCGTCTTTGTGGAGTAAATCAGTACTCGCCATACAACAATCTTTTTAAGGTGATCAAATAATTTTGTATCACTTTAACACAAAAATTGTATTGTGCAAGTAGCTATGCGAGCGTCGCGCGTGCTGCGGCGATATCTTTGTTGAGCTGCTCTATAAGAAGCTCAGGAATTTCAAATGCCATGACATGACGAATGAAGTGCTGTACGTCGATATGTATGTTTGTATTCGGGCCAACATACAAACCTGCTGTGTCGAGCAAGTGGATCTCAAGTGTTGGAGTATCTCCACCCGATGTGTTTGATGGACCATAGTAGAGTACGCCAAAATATTTGTCTTCACCAATCACTGCGCGAGCTGCGTACACTCCTTGTTTCAAAAGAAGTGGCAAGTTGTCGGGAATAATCATGTTAAGTGTTGGAAATCCGATCATCTTCCCCTTTCCTGAACCTGTAATGGTTGTCGTATCAAATTTCAT
>CAYTCQ010000001.1:7569-22447 GCA_964436485.1 uncultured Candidatus Saccharibacteria bacterium
AGCGCGTGTGACGAAAAACATAAAGACTGTTCCAAGTATTGTGAGCACGATTGTTTTCCATGAACTGTGTTTTGAGTGGGCTTCAGGCAAAATGTCTGACGCGCCGATATACAAAAGAAATCCTGCAAAAAATCCTAGATAGACAAGGAGATACTTGTCAGAAAGCGTGAAGAAAAGTGTCGAAAGAGCACCGAGCACAGGAGCAAGCGCGTCGAGCACCAAGAACGCGCGGGCTTTCTTTGTACTATTTTTATGCGTCAGCATGAGCGTGACAGTGTTCATACCGTCAGTGAAATCGTGGGCAATAACAGCAAGCGCGACAACAGCACCAACAGCTGGAGACACCTGAAAGCCGAGACCAATACCAACACCGTCAAGGAAACTATGCCCAGCGAGCGCGAGCGCTGAGGCCATGCCCACATGCGGATGCTTGTGATCTGCGTAGTCTTCCTCGTGCGAGTGATGCATAACGATAGACTTTTCGAGAATATGAAATGCAAGGAATCCAACCACAAGCGCTATCATGGCACTCATGATATCCGTACCTGCCTTCTCGGCCAGCTCTACGATTTCTGGGAAAATATCAAAGGAAATAACACCGAGCAATACGCCAGCAGCAAAGCCCATGATCAGGTGCAAGCGATCCTTGTGGTGTATGGAAAAAATCCCTCCCAGCAGGGTCGAAATAAATGTGGCAAATGAAAGCAGAAGTATCGTCATAGAAGTTGATATTACTTCAAAATACCCTGCGGCACAACTTTTCTTATCTGCTCAGAAAAAGAATGCATGGCTTTGCGAATACCATGGACATAGAGCACCGCAAGCTGTCTGCACGTAGCTTTCAAAAGAACACAATCGTACCATGGTATATATCGCCACCTGCCCCGCCATCCTACAAGCCACTTCAAAAGTTCCAATGGTTTTCTTTCAAGGCCGGCGCGAATAATTTCACGAGAGAAATTCCAGATGACGCGCTGATGCAAGCGGTTTTCAATTTTTGGGCGATACAATGTATCCTTATCTTGCAAAAAATCGCGAAATGCTTCGTGGAACAAAACACCAACATACGACGCGAGTCTAAACCATACTTGTGGTCGAAGATCTGTTTCAATAAGAAAATGAATGCCGGTTGCCGTCTCTCGTATAAATGTCATGGTCATACAGCCATGCAAACCAAGCGCTGCTCCGATAGGAACAAGCTCCTGTTCAATGGAAGGGCACTCGGAATAGACGCGTTCAGATGATATGCCAAACCTGCGATACACGACTCGTGTCACGCGAGAGTACGCGTACGCGCGCAAGTGGCCATTGTGATACAAAGCTTCAACAGAGATGATATCGCCATCAATGTATTTTTGAAGCAATGTGTCTTTTTTTTGCTCAGGAGACAAGATAGAAAACTGTGCGATGACTTCGTGTTCATTGGCGCAAAAGAATACGCCTGATCCACCAGAACTCTCATTGACCTTTATCAAAATCGGAAATCCGATGTCGTGCACCGCAGTAGAGATCTCCTTGGGCGTAGAAACGACGGCATAGGCTGGTGTTGTCAGACCATAAAGCGTACAGAGAACGGACAGGCCTGATTTTGAACCGATCATGTTTCTGTTTTTACTGCTTGTCAGCGGGAGAAGTTTTTTAAAAAGATCTTCGTCTTGAATAAGCAGATTGAGTGCACGAAGCATTTCATCGTCGCCGATGATTATCCAGTCATACGGAATCTCCTGTACATGCTGGATGATTTCACGCGCGCATTCTAGAAGAGCCGGATCTGAGAACAGAACTACTGTGTCATAAAAACTATTTTTCAGAAGCCACGATGTCTTGTGACACATCACGCTCACGTGCGCGCCTGCGTTGGAGAAAAGATACGGCATTTCACCGATGGAATCATAACCCGCATAATCAACAACAAGCACCTTTTTTACAGGTGCTTTATTTTTAGATTGTCTAGGATACGACTCAGTCGGCATGGCAGACACGATTAGTGCGCATGAATAGCTGGGAACAAAATCCGAAATAGTGTCCCCTCCCCAAGCACGCTTTCAACCGTGATCTTTCCATTGTGCTTTTCAACGATCTTTTTTGCAATAGCAAGACCAAGTCCTGTTCCCTGCAAGTTGTGCGAGGTATGGGAAATGCGATGAAAACGTATAAAAATATCATTGATATCTTCGGGAGCAATACCGACGCCATTATCACGCACAGTAACCTCAAATGCATTATTAATCTTTGCAAGAGTGATCCATACATACGATTCAATATCTGTACGTCTGTAAGTAATCGCATTTGCAACTAGGTTGGTAAACAATTCTTCGAGCAGGCGTTTGTCGCCTTGGATAAGAGCAGGACCTACCACGTCAGAATAAATACGAACACCTTTGTCTTCAGCCATGACTTCAAAGTAGTCAATCTGCTCTTTCAAAAGCTTCGCGAGATCAACTGGCATAAGTGGGGCCATATACATTGAGTGTTCAAGTCGAGCCAAATGAAGAAGCTGCCGGATAAAGACAGAGACACGGTCGAGTGATTTGCGCATTGCGTATATATCAATATGCGGATCAGCTTTTGACAGAAGCTCGAGCTCACCACGAATAACGGCAAGTGGTGTCTGTAGATTGTGCGAGATGTCGATCATTGTCTGACGTTGATCTTCCTGCATCATGCGAATCTCTGATGTTCGTTTTTCGACAAGGTGCTCAAGCTCTGTATTGTATTCTGCCACTTGCTGATAGAGTTCCGCCTTGCCAAAGGCAATAGCTGCTTGAAACGTAAATGTTGAGATGAGTTGGTGGTCTTGTTTTGTATAGGTATCACCAGAACGTTTCTGTCCAAGATGAAGTACTCCCACTACCTTATCTTCAAACACGATCGTTGAAGTAAGAGTTGGGAATCCTGCCATTTGATCATGAGCCGTAAGGGTTGGAATCGTAGTAGGGGCAAAAATAAACCACACATCATCTGTCTTAAAAATGTTGCGCAACAACTCCGATGACTGTTCAACAATATCTTCCTTCTTAAGAGTCGTGTAAAGCACACGACTAAGCATATGTAAGGCTTCGGCATAGTTGTAACTTCCCTTAAAAAAGATGGGGTCAGTGAGTTTGCGAAAATATTCTTCAATGGGACGAACAAAGAACACGCCGAGCACTGTGGTTACCGCACCCGACACAATGGGCCCAAGTGCCGTAGATTCACCGAGTCCATACGCAAGCGACTGGATCAACAAAATATACACACTCACGATAAGCACAGAAAGAAGCGTGTAGATGAGACCACGTTGAATCACAAAGCGAATATCGAGTAGCTTATGGCGTAAAATGGCATACGCTGTACAGCCAAAAAAGATAACCGCACTGGCCGGCCCAAGCAAATTGAACGTATAAAAGCCAAACGCAGGAAGAATCGTATCAAAAAGGAGCACCGCCCCAATAAAACTTCCTGCCCCAATAAAAAAGTAATGGAACTGTGTGCGATACGTTATGTCATGACTATACAAGCGATAATTGCGCACAACTGAAATGATCGAACACACCACATATGATGCAAACACAAACATAAATGGCACGAGAAAGTAGTAGTTATTCTCCGGTCGTAAGTAGCCATCAACATCAACCGTAAAACCGGTAATAAACACATTAAACGGAGCAAGTAGAAAAATAATGCTGGCGGGAATCGCGCGGAGCAAAAAAGAGTTTGGTGGTGGCGTGTCATGCGGGAATGAATACGTAAAAAACATAAGTCCCACAAACCACAGTGCTCCACTCATAAACACGAGCGAGCTAAATAAAAACATGTGTGTAAGATAGAGCGCTGTGATAGACATTCCCCAACATGTAAGTCCAAACACGAGTAGCGCGAACGATTTGCGCATAAAACTGCCCTTACTCTGCGCAAACACATACAGCCCCACAACCACACTAAAAAGTACGGCGATAAAAAATATAATAATTTGAACTGTAATATTCATTATAAAAATAAGGGCGGACGGGCCGCCCTTAATACATTCACATGTTAAGTAAATGAAGGGTGGGTGTAATTAAGAGACTTTCAAGGTGTGCAAACGCAGGACGAGGCAGAGGGGGCGTGCTGTAATACGTTCGTCCAGTGGTGGGAATATGCTCAGTATAGGGTTTTAAACCATGCAGTACAACAAACTGAATCTGAAGTTCTTCAAGGCGTGCAGTAGCATGGTCTTTCATTTCAACCATAAGATAGCGAGCTCCTTTTGCAAGAGAATACTCTGCAAGAGTATGTACAAGCTCACGAGACACGGATGACTTCGGATGTTTAGAAAACCAGCGACCACCCTGCACGATTTGAGACCTGCGGAAAAATGGAAACTGCGTACTAAAACCAGAAAAATCATAAATTGCTTCGAGGGGAAATGGGTGGTTATCTTCTCGAAAATCTAAGGAAACGGTACCAACGATTCCCGTATCGTCTGTGGCAACAATAATGTCGCCTGTTGTAGATGGAGGCGCGCACCCGTGTGCTTTATATGCCCATTCTTCCATAAACACAAGCGCGGCTTCTCGTTCTGTGCCCGTGGCAAGCGTGTATCGATATGTTTTTTGAGTCGTCATATAACTTTATATGTTTTAAAGTGTTTATGACCAATATCCAGCTTTGTCACATA
This sequence comes from uncultured Candidatus Saccharibacteria bacterium, assembly GCA_964436485.1. Classification (GTDB taxonomy): domain Bacteria; phylum Patescibacteriota; class Minisyncoccia; order Phycocordibacterales; family UBA9973; genus CAITQP01. Next base: position 12,209 of record CAYTCQ010000001.1, read on the forward strand.
CGGGAATGTTCCAACGCGCTTCACGCGACGCTTTACAGGAGAGAGTTGCTGCAAAATCTCAAAATACACTTCCGTCGCGCACACACCAGCAGCAAAAAGCGGATTGACTGCAATGATGGGAGCCTTCCCCTCTTTGAGCAAACGAGTACGGAGCGCTCGACGAGTACTGTAACCTTGTCCGCGTATTATGTACTCTGTTTCTTCAGGGACAAACACACGAAAAATTGCTTCAAGTATTTCTTTTTTCTCACGCGGAGTTGCGATGCCAGAATCATACTTAGTTTGAAGATAACGCGCTCGCTCATATGTCATGTGCATTGCTCGTTCAAGCAGTGTCTTGTACCCTGCGAGTCTACGCTTGCTCGACTCCGTACGATAATCGTAGCGAGAACCAAATGTGGCATGACCAACGCTGTTGCAGTTAATAACAACAACGCCATACTGCGCGCACGTGCGATGAAGGAGTATACGATCGGCAATAGCCCAAAATTCAATCATATCGACAACAACATTTCTGTCTTTCAGTAGAAATTCGGCCGTAGTCTCACACAAGCCTTGCGCGCATACATACACATGAGTGTCATCGGCAAGTTCACGCATTTTTCTGACAGTCTCAAATGCCTTCGAAGCTCCAATGCTTAGACGTGACGCAGCCCACTGGCGATTGATGTTTGATTCATCAAAAAAGCCGTTATCGGCAATATACAAATGGCCAATACCAAGACGCAGGAACGCCTCATCTTGATAACCGCCCATTCCACCAGCGCCAATAATAGCCACGGACGAGTCATACAGGAGTGACTGTTCGATGGGACCAACAAGATAGCCATTGTTGCGGTCGGTACGCTCCTGATAAAAACGCGCATGTTTCTTGTCGATAGAGTGAGGGTCACGCTGTTTGACGGGCGGCAAGTAATACGTACATGAAATGTCTGGCTGCATCGGTAATGAGTACAGCTTTTTAATTTTTTGCATGGAACAATGTTTTTAATTGTGAAAAGAATATTTACTCTCAATGGTACGAGAGTACATCTAAACTTTTTCTAAACTAAAACTAAAAAACGAGCTTTTGGGCTCGTTTTTTAGTTTATACGGGTTTAAATTTATATCCCCTTTTGGGAATCGTGTGGATGAAAATTCGATTCTTGCTCTCAAGTTTTTTACGAAGAAGGCGCACGTGGGTGTCTACAGTATTTGTAAATGGATCTGCATTCATGTCCCACACGTAGCTTAGTATCATTTCGCGCGAAAGCACAATATCTTCGTGCTGCATAAAATATTCAAGTAGTGAAAATTCTTTATTGCGCAGCTGTACTGGCTTGCCATCAAGCGTGACTTCATGTTTCCCCGAATCAAGCACGAGTCCTCCTGAAGAAAGCACTTCGCCATGCAAGACTTCCCCTCTACGCGTAAGCGCGCGGAGGCGCACGGCGAGCTCGCGGATAGAAAACGGCTTGGTCATGTAATCGTCACACACTTCAAGCATGTCTACTTTGATATCCATACTGCGTTCAACGGAAAGCACAAGAATCGGGAGTGATGGACGAATCTTGCGGAGCGCAGCTGAGATATCAGCACCATCCATGTCAGGCAGGTGGAAGTCGAGAATTGCCACATCGTACGTATGAAGCTGGGCAAGCGAAATACCCTGACTGCCAGTCGTGGCGTGTTCAACAATCCATGTTTCGGCCTCAAGGCCCTTTCGCACAAACGCGGCGATATCTGATTCGTCTTCAATAAGTAGGATTTTCATATATGTATGTAGTGTAAGTGTAGCAGACGGGAGTAGAAGCACCGAACAATCCGCCATATGCGCGGATTGCAGGTGCGATAAATTACAAGGCACGATGATGAGCAAAAGCAAAGAAGTTCATGTACCCAAGGAGCAGTGGAGTTTCCTGACAAAATTCATAATTGTCCCCAAACCACATCCATTGTGTATCTACAATACCAAGAGAGATAAGGAGTGACATTTTTTCATCAAGATCGTGATCACACAAAACAAAGAAGAGTATCTCTTTCTTCTCGGCAAAGTCTTTCACAGCGCGCTTAATAATCTCGAGCGCACCGGAAGATGCCTTGCCAGCAAAAATAATCAAACGTTTCAGAGTTTCCTTGTGCTTCAAAACCTCTTGCCAGTTTGGGTCTGAAGAAAGAACGTACTCGGGTCCTTTCTTACCTTCGTGTGTAAACGTTTCCGATAGAATAAGAACTTCGACGCCTGAAATTTTTATAATCCCACATTTCTTCGCGTATGGAGGAATAGGGTTATACGAAATAACTGCCATTTGTATCATGAGAGAGAACAATTTGTCTTAAGTCTACTCGCAGTGACTTAAACTTTTTCTAAACTACTCCTAAAGTCTTGATGAAAAAGAAAAGCCCCGAGGGGGGGCTTTTTAAGCGTATGTAGTTGTTGAGGAAACAGTAACCCCGTCGCGCAAACGATCGGCATTCTGAGTAAAACAGTTTTCGCAACACAAAATCTTACGAGATGGTCGTACACTATCATCACTACAATAATGCTCGGTTGGGAAATTGCAGAATGTACATGCACCTATCACCTCTTTCTCTTGTAGCGGTACAACATCAGTCGTCATACGGTTGTCGAAGACAAAGAGCGTGCCTTTAAAGTGCTTATTTGGATATTCCTTCATGTAGGTATGAATACCATCTTTAAGCTGATACACGTCAGTAAATCCTTCGCGCTTCAAAAGACATGTGGCCTTTTCGCAACGAATACCGCCCGTACAGACAGTCACTACTTTTTTGTTTTTCAGGTCTTCCATCTCTTTGAGCTTTTCTGGAAGATCGCGGAAATGCACGAGCTTTGGGTCGATCGTCTTTTCAAATTTACCGCTGGCGATTTCAAAGTCGTTGCGAAGATCAAGTACAACGAAGTCTTTATTTTCTTCGTACCAGTTTTCAAGCTCGCTCACAGTAAGCTCTGGCGCTGTCTCTTCTTTCACATTGAAGCGACCCGCGCCAAGCGTGACCACTTCAGGACGGACCTTGATCTTCAATTTTGTAAACGCAGTACCAGTACCCGCGCTCTCTTTGATCGGCATATCGGCAAAGCGCTCATCTGCACGCAAAAAAGCAACATACTGATCAATCGCCTCGCGAGTGCCCTCAAATGTGCCATTGATACCCTCCTCTGCTACAAGCATACGGCCAAGGATGCCAAGCTCGGCACACTTTTCCTTGTGCACAGCAACAAATCCTGCCGGATCGGCAATGTCGATAAATTTGTAGAATAGAATAACGACGTAGTCTTTCATAGATATAAGTTGCATACTACCTAACTAGCTATTTAAATTCAAGCAGAACCTTTTTGAAATTTTGTATCTTGCCATCTGAGCCAAGAGTGATTCCCTCTTTCTTATACAGTCGCTTTCGCTCAGCAGCATGTGCCTCATCGAGCCACGCACGACCGTCGGCATACACGATCCGATGAAACGGGATGCGTTTCTGCCCCGCCTGATACGCTTTACCCAAGATAGCAGTAATGCTTTGTGAGGCCATAGGGCCTGCACCAGCCGCTCGAGCAATGCGACCATATGTTGTGACGCGTCCCTTCGGTATTGAAAGCGCAATCGCGATCACTCGCTCAGAAAATGTTTTCATACAGGAGCTAGTATAGCAAAACAAAAAGCTCCCTCGCGGGAGCTTTTTGAGATAAGAAATATTATGAGAGGTGCTTGCCAACGAGCTTTGTCATTTCGAACATGCTCACTGTCTTCTTTCCACCGAATACCTTGAGGAGGTTTGCGTCTGCGTTGATATTGCGCTTGTTCTTAGGATCCTGAAGATCGTTCTTCTTGATGTACGCCCAGATCTTCTTTGTAACTTCAGAACGTGGCATTGGGCCCTTACCTACAACAGCGGCGAGATCGGCGCTGATAGTCATAGGCTTCATAAATGCTGAATTTGCTTTTGCTGGCATATGTATTGTCTTAGATGCACCCATTAAAAATACTAATGCCCCTATTGTACCCCCTCTTGCCCCTCTTGGGAACAAGGGCTCCCCTCTGGGGATAATTTGACACCTCGCAAGAAGCTTGTAGTATGAGAGACAAATCATTCCACATGCAACGAGCTGTAAGTTATTTTCACATTCAAGACAACAAAGTTTTGCTTGTTCTTAAAGGCGATATCTGGATTATGGCGGGCGGAAAACCAAAATTCGGAGAAACCAACCTCGCCTGTCTCTACCGAGAAAGTAGCGAGGAATTACCCCAAGTAAAAGTACAGGTGGGTAAAAAGTACGGTATTTTCAGAGGCACAACGCCACACTCAAAAAAGCTACGTGTTGTAAGTGCATACGAAGCTACTTGTGTCGGCATGCTCACTCCCGGAGCCGAAATTAAGGGCGCAGGATATTTTTCATTGGAAGAAATAGACGACATGGCTATTTCAGACATTACCTTGCAGATAATTGAGGCACTAGCTAAAGACAAGCGACTTACATAAATACTCTGCGCACGTGGGGTATTTTTTATTACCTGCCTTGAAAAAAAGCCTATTTTCAGCTATTGTTACGTGGTTAACGCATTATTGCCGGATCGTCTAATGGTAGGACTACTGCCTCTGGAGCAGTGTATCTTGGTTCGAATCCAGGTCCGGCAGCAACGAGCGCAGCGAAGATTGCTGCCGGAAGCACGACGACTGCTCGTCGTGCGGACTGGATTCGAAGCCCGCAGCGATATTTTTTCAGCAGAAAAAATCGCGAGGGCAGGCCATAGCAACAAGACAAGTGACGACGAGTCTTGATTGCATGGCGAATCAGGTCCGGCAGCTTTGAAAAGAAAATGAGCAATAGGGCCTCTGGAGCAATCCATATAATGCTATGAAAACATCTGTTGTTATTATCCACGGAGGAACAACCTTCGACACATACGAGGAATACTGGAAATACTTAGAATCCTCAACACTGACGCTTGAAAAAATAAACCGGAAAAACTGGAAGGATTTTCTTGCAGAAAATCTAACCGAATTTGAAGTTGTGTATCCTAAAATGCCAAATTCAAAAAACGCTCGATACCCTGAATGGAAACTTTGGTTTGAAAAATTGTTCCCTCTTCTTTCTGATGAAGTAATTCTTGTCGGCCACTCGCTTGGAGGTATCTTTCTCGCGAAATACCTAAGTGAAAATATTTTTCCTAAAAAAATTACAGCTCTCCATCTAGTAGCAGCGCCATACGATACTGAGGTTATAAAAGATTCATTGGCTGATTTTGCCCTTATCCATACAGTCGAAAAACTAGCTGATCTAACAAACCAGATTTTTATATATCAAAGCAAGGATGACCCAGAAGTTGCCTTTGCTGATGCTAAAAAATATAAGCGAGATATTCCCTCTGCACAATTAGAGGTTTTTGAAGATAGAGGTCATTTTATACAGGAATCATTTCCTGAGCTTATCGCCAACATCAAGGCTTCTTAGCCCCTCCCCCATTTATGGTATTATCAGTGGCATGACAGACGAAACAAACAAGCCACGGCACCTGACGCCGGATGAGATTAAGAAAGGATGCATTGAGATCGCCGGAGGCGACGAAATGGGCACTCGTATTTGCCGTATCAATGAAGAGCTCGAACAAGGCATGACAGAGATGGAAAAGTATGACCGCTCAGTCACTTTCTACGGCTCAGCTCGCTTTAAAGAGAGTGACACGTACTACCAGAAAGCGCGTGCCCTCGCCTATCGCATTTCAAAAGAGCTCGGCTACACTATCACGACAGGCGGTGGTCCTGGAATCATGGAAGCCGGCAATCGTGGCGCATACGAAGCTGGCGGAAAGTCTATCGGCCTTTCAATCAAGCTCCCAAGCGAACAAGTAGACAATCCGTACACAACAGACCAGATCCCCTTCTACTTTTTCTTTGCCCGAAAGGTTACGCTTTCATTTTCTGCATCAGTCTTCTGCTTCTTCCCTGGTGGCTATGGCACACTCGATGAATTCTTCGAAGCCATCACGCTCGTGCAGACAAAGAAAATTCCGCAGGTACCGATCGTGCTCTACGGAAGTGATTTCTGGAATCCGGTCATGCAGATGATTAAGACAAACTTGCTCGATGGTTTCCAAACAATCGATCCACAAGACCTTGATCTCTTTACTATCACCGACGATGACGACAAAGTGATTGAGATCATCAAAAACGCGAAGAAGCGTGAACACAATCACGGAGATTAAGAAAACCCCGCTCTATGCGGGGTTTTTTGTACTGTTCTTCATTTACCATATTTTCCAAGGAGCACCTTCAAGCCACAGCTGTTCAAGCTCTTCTTTGTCGCGCAAAGTGTCCATGCATTTCCAGAAATGATGATGCTTGTAGGCACTAATAGTTTTGTCTTTTGCAAGAGACACAAGAGGATGCTGTTCAAACATTACAGTATCGGCATTTTCAGGAAGATAGTCAGCAATACTTGGTTCGATGACGAAAAATCCACCATTGATCCATGTGCCACTGTTTTCCGGCTTTTCTTCAAATGAATCGATGACACCCTCGTCATTCATGTTAATGATACCAAACCTACTTGTTGCTTGTATGGAGGTCATAGTACAGACACCGCCACTTTTCTCGTGGAATTTTACAAGATCATCGAGGTTAATATCACTTACACCGTCACCGTAGGTCAGCATAAATCGTTCATTGCCAACATATGGAAGCACGCGTTTCAAACGACCAGCTGTCATAGTATCGAGCCCTGTATCGACAAGTGTAATTTTAAACGGCTCAGCATTGTTGCTTAAAACCTCAATGTTGTTGGGTGTTGTCATGTCGATACGAATATCTGAGTTGTGTAAATGATAGTTGAGAAAATACTCTTTTATCATCCACCCCTTATATCCAAGACAAACAATAAATTCAGTGTGTCCGTACCTGGCATAGATTTTCATGATATGCCACAGGATCGGCATGCCACCGATTTCTATCATAGGCTTCGGGCGAAGCGATGATTCTTCAGAGATGCGCGTTCCGCGACCTCCAGCAAAGAGAACTACTTTCATATTGGAATTATTTTAATGAGTGATGAATTTGATTTTTGAGTACGTTACCATGCCTAACGGCCCCCATGCAAACAAAGCCCCTTGCGGGGCTTTGTTATCGAATAACCTATTTCTTATTCTGCAGACACGCCTCAGCGAAGGCTTTAAACAATGGGTGCGGAGCAAGCGGTCGAGATTTGAATTCTGGATGAGCTTGCGTACCGACAAAGAATGGATGGATGTCCTTCGGAAGCTCGGCTATTTCCATGAGCGTGCCATCTGGTGACTTGCCCGAGAACACAAGGCCTGCTTTTTCAATATCTGCCACAGACGCAGGATTGACCTCATAACGATGACGGTGGCGTTCAGAGATATCAGAAGCACCATAGGCAGCGTGCGCAAGTGTCCCGTCTTTGATGTGTGTTGGATATGCACCAAGACGCATTGTCCCCCCGAGTTTGCCTGTGCCAACATGTTCCTTCTGTGATTCCATAATATCGATGACGATATGAGATGAGTCTGAAGTAATCTCGCGTGTTGTCGCGTCTTTCCAACCAAGCACGGTGCGCGCGTATTCGATCACAGCAAGCTGCATACCATAACAGAGGCCGAGGTATGGGATTTTGTTTTCTCGAGCAAAGCGAATAGCCGAAATGAGTCCTTCGACGCCACGAGATCCGAAACCTCCTGGAACAATGATGCCGTCATAATTACCGAGCTCCTGTACTTTCTGTGGATCTTTTTCAAGATCAACACCGTTGATCCATGTAAGCACGGGCTTCTGCCCAAGCGCATACGCGCCATGACGGATAGCTTCAATGACTGAGATATATGAGTCTGAGAGCACGTAGTCGCCGGTATCAAAATATTTTCCAACAACGGCGATCTTGAGCTCGCCTTTTGGATTGCGTACGCTTTCAGTAAACCCTTTCCATGCGTCAGCAGATTGGGTGCGATTGTTTGAGCAGGCAAGATACAAAATGTCGCACAAAATATCTGAGAGATTTTCTTTTTCAAAATTTTCTGGAATGTCGTAAATACTGTCGACGTCCGGTGCAGAAATCACACGCTCCGGTGACACGTTACAAAAAAGCGAGAGCTTTTCCTTACGCTTATCGTCGAGCGGGTCTACAGAGCGAGCAATGATGATGTCTGGCTGAATACCAGACGTATTGAGCGTGCGTACTGCGTACTGCGTTGGCTTGGTCTTCATCTCTCCCACCTTTGATGGCACTGGAAGATACGAAACCATAACGAAGGCCACGTCTTTCGGCTTGCGCAATTTGAGCATACGAGCAGCTTCAAGGAATATCATGTTCTGATACTCACCCACCGTGCCGCCGACTTCAATAACCACAAGATCTGCATTGGCCTTTTTTTGAGCCGTTTCAATACGATCAATGACATCCATTGGAACATGCGGAACAACTTCCACGCATTTACCTCCATAAAAGCCACTGCGTTCTTTTTCAATCACACTCTGATACACACGACCAGTTGTCATGTAGTTAGTACGAGAAAGATCGGTGTTCAAAAAGCGTTCATAGTTTCCCATATCCTGATCGGTCTCATCACCGTCGTCGAGTACAAAAACCTCTCCGTGCTCTGTCGGATTCATGGTACCTGCGTCCACGTTTACATACGGGTCGATCTTGATCGCCGTGACATTGAGCCCCCTGTCCTGCATGATTTTGCCGATAGATGATGTCGTAATGCCCTTTCCAACTCCAGAGATAACACCTCCAACAACAAACACGTATTTAGGATTTTCCGAATTAGGCGGAGTCATGCAGAATATATATTTATTTTTTTAGATAGCGACGAGTCGCAAGTACACTTGAAAGTGAGCCGAGGCAGGCTCCAAATACGAGCAAAATAAAGGCAAATGAAATGAGGTGCGTGAGATAGTACGTAAAGAGGTTGATGCCTTGGAAGAAATCAGTCATATGAGCCCCAAACCATGCCGTAATCGGAATAAAGAGAAAGAGCGTAAGAATCATCGAGGTAACACCGTAGAGCATACCTTCGACGATAAATGGTCCTTGTACGTGGATACGACTCGCTCCTACAAGACGCATGACGGAAATTTCTTCACGAGTAAAGTAAATGGCAAGGCGAATTGTGTTGAATGTCACAATGACAGAGAGAATGATGAGAACAAGTGTGACCACAATCCCAAGAGCACGGCCTTTTTTCAAAATGCCTTGAATAACATCGATCTCTGCCTTGTTTTTATTGTAGTCGACATGGTCAATGATGAGCTGTGTACCCGCGCCAATGGCATCAGGATTGTCAAAAAACTTCGAAATACTTTCGTACTGCGAGATCTGCTTTGCTTTAATATTGAGCATTGCTCCGATCGGATTTTGATCGAGCTCATCGAGCGCTTGAAGCGTAGTCTGATCATTTGCATGACGGTCACGGAAATCGGCAAGCGCGTCTTTTTCAGAAATGTACGCAGTAGAAGCAACCTCTGGAAGTACTTTTACCTTTGTATCAAGAGACATAATCGCGTCTTCAGAAGCTCCTGGTACAAAATATACGGAAACGTCGACTTTGTTTTCGACATTTGAGAGTGTGCCTTCAAGTACATGTTCAAAGAGGAGGAGGCCAGAGACGACAGAGAGCGTGATAGTCATCACGAGCACGGCCGCCAAAGAAACACTCGTATTTCGTGTGAAATTGAGGAACCCTGCTCTCCATACTCGTTTAAGATTTGTCAGTGTCATAGGCTTTTGTCCGCTTCATTAAATCACATACTTACCATCCTTGTCATCTCGAACGACCTTCCCCTTTTCAAGGGTGATAACGCGCTTTCCGAGCGCATCAACAACGCCACGATTGTGAGTCGTGAGGATGACCGTGGTGCCAAGATCGTTGATCTTTTTGAGGATCTGCACGACTTCATACGTGTTTACCGGATCAAGATTGCCAGTCGGTTCGTCGGCAATAATAACTTCTGGCTGATTGATGATGGCGCGCGCAATAGCAAGACGCTGCTGCTCTCCCCCAGAAAGCTGGCGAGGAAAGGCATTGGCTTTGTCGAGAAGATCAACGAGATCAAGCACGTGTGGCACATCAGCAGCAATTTCTTCGTCTGTTTTACCAGCCGCCTCCATAGCAAAAGCTATGTTTTCATACGCAGTCTTGTTTGGAAGAAGCTTAAAATCCTGAAAAACAGTACCAATACGTCGGCGAAGTGATGTGAGGTCGCGAGGGCGAAGACGGTGGATGTGGAGTGATT
>CAYTCQ010000002.1:0-17674 GCA_964436485.1 uncultured Candidatus Saccharibacteria bacterium
GGTTTAGTGGTAGAATGCGTCCTTGCCAAGGACGAGACAGGAGTTCGATTCTCCTACGCCGCACAACTGGCTCATGAGCCAAAACTTACAAAACAAAATAGACTCATCCCAGATCCCCTTTTATGTTACACGTGTAACAGAGACACTCGAAAAGGCGGGTTTTGAGGCATATATAGTCGGGGGTTGCGTACGCGATCTCCTTATTGGCCGTAACCCGAAGGACTGGGACGTGACGACAAATGCTACCCCAGAACAGATAATTCCCATTTTTGATAAAACAGTCTACGAAAACAAGTTTGGCACTGTTGCCGTTGTTTTTGAGCCGGATGTTACACATGTAACATCAGATATTGTTTCACGTGAAACAAATAGTGACGTTACACCTGAAACATATACAGTTGAGGTCACTCCATACCGTACAGAGACTACCTATTCTGACAATAGACACCCAGACGAGGTAAAATTCAGCAAAACCCTAGAGGAAGACCTCAAAAGACGTGATTTCACAATAAATGCTATGGCCTATAGCATTTCGTCCAATAGTCTCATAGACCTCTATAACGGACAGAAAGACCTAAAGGACATGTCCTTAAAGGCCGTAGGAGACCCGCAGGAACGTTTTAATGAAGATGCCCTTCGTATGCTCCGTGCGGTACGTTTTTCTGTCGAATTGGGGCTTACAATCGCTCACGAAACCATGGAAGGAGTTATCCACAACGCCGAGCTTATTAAGCGCGTTTCTTTTGAGCGCATCCGTGATGAATTTGAAAAAATAATCCTTTCACCAAGTCCAAGCACTGGTGTCGACATGCTTCAGAAGTTTGGCTTGCTTAAACATATTGTTCCGGAACTCGAAGAGGGGATTGGCTGTGATCAGAAAGGAGAGCATATCTATGATGTGTACTATCATCTGCTCCATGCACTTCAGCATGCAGCTGAGAAAAACTGGCCACTTGAAGTACGCCTTGCTGCACTCTTTCATGATATCGGCAAACCAAAAACTCGCCGCTGGGACGGCACGAAAGCGGGCGGAAAGGGGAAGTATACGTTCTACGGACACGAAGTCGTGGGCGCTCGCATGGCGGCCAAGATCATGGACCGCCTCAAATTTCCAAAGAAAGTGACTGATCTTGTCGTTTCACTTGTACGTCAGCATATGTTTTTCTCTGACACAGAGAAAATTACACTCTCCGCTGTGCGCCGTATCGTGGCAAAGGTAGGGAAGGAGCATATCTGGACACTCATGGAAGTACGCGAGTGCGATCGCGTAGGTATGAAAAAGAAAGAAGCGCCGTATCGTCTGCGTAAATATCACGCCATGATCGAGGAAGTGCTTCGTGATCCGATCTCTGTCAGCCAGCTGGCGATCGACGGAAACATCCTCATGAACGAACTCGGCATGAAAGCCGGTCCACGCATGGGATGGATTTTGCACGCGCTTCTCGAGGAAGTGCTCGACGATCCAGCAAAAAACACTCGCGAATATCTCGATTCACGAGTAGGGGAGCTTGAAAAACTTTCAGACTCAGAACTCAAAGCCCTCGGAGAGAAAGCCAAGGAAGCAAGAGAGGAATTAGAAGGTGAAGAAGTAAAAAAATTACACCGCAAACATGGAGTATAATACGAGCATGATTACAAAAGAAGAATACATCTGTTTGCTTAAGAATGAGTTCAGGATCATCAAACACTTGGCCGAAAAGATCCAGCCGGATCAGCTTGCTCATCGCCCGACAGAGGCTCAGCGAAACATGCAAGAGCTTATGGCATATCTATCGCAGATATTCATCTCTGGCATTGAAGGGGTCGTAACCGGCAATCCGGAAGCATACAAGAAATATCTTGGAGTAGGGCAAGCACCAACCTTGGAAAACTTTGCCGAGATGATGGACAAACAATGGACAGAAGTAGAACCGCTCTTGCAGTCACTTACACCAGAAGCGATGCAAGAAGAGCTCACCATGTGGGGAAGAACACAGAAGCGAGCGCTGCACTTGATGGGAATGCTCTCGATTGCTGCCGCATACAAGATGCAGCTCTTCCTCTATATGAAGCAGTCCGGCACATCGAACATCGGCACCATGAATCTGTGGGCCGGAATGGACCAGCCACCAAAGATGTAAAGGGATATAAAAAACCGACTCAATTGTGAGTCGGGTTTTTTGTTAATTGTTGTGTAAAAACACGAAGAAGGCTAAGTGATGACCTTTGTTCAAAGAGTTGCCAAATTGGATGATCTTCATAAAAATCAGGAATTTGCATTGTGAGGTTTTTCAGAGATGCAATTTTGTCTTCTACGTTATTAGTTTCGAATGCATTCTGTAACGCATAGAAAAGTTTACGAATAAAACAATAAAGCAATCCTTGGTAGTACCCAACAATGAGCATATCCATCCATGGGGACCCCTTACAAAGTCGTATATATCTTCGCACAAAACGAATATGCTGTTCGGCAAGATATGGGCACGTGTTCTTCGATTTTGCCTTTTCAATATTTTTAAATAATTCTCTGCCTTTCTCATTAGGAAAGACTTCACACAGGTGCGCAAACGTGTAAAACATAGTTCAGTAATCAATTTGTGTATACCTTATACTCATAGCCTTTGAAATGCAAGAAAAAATCGCACCGAATAGTGCGATTTATAATAGAATGTCTTTCGAAAGCTTATATGTAAGATACATATCAGCTTCTTTTTTAGATACACCTGAATAAACCCAGAGATCATACACACCTGCAACCGTATGCGGCACAAGACGAGAACTGGTGGGCTTTTTCTCAACTTTTGATTTTTGAACCTGTTCTAGTTTTGCCTTAAACATAGTTTCAAGGTCATCACTCGGTAAAAATACAAGATTATATATGTACCGAAGCTCATTGATTTCAGAGCGTGCCTCTGAGCGTCGCAATTCTTTTGTAAGTGCAATACGTATACGCTCACGCACGCCGATCACAAAGGTGCGAATAAAAATCTCGTCTACTTCTTTTGTCACCTGCGCATGCAAATTGGTCAGATATACAAGAGCCACAAGAGCCTCAAGCGCTGTCGTATGAGTATGTATTGTGGCCTTAATTTTTTTAAAGATGCCTTGCACCTTTTTCGAGGAAAATCGATGTTGTCGAGCCATCGGATATAAGGTTTGATTACTATCAACCTACGCCGATGAGGTGCGCTCGTCAATAGGGCAAACCTACTTCGTTTCAAGGAGAATCGGGCAGTGGTCGGAGCCGTACCAGTCGGAGAGAATTTTTGTGCCTTTAATATACGGCATCATTTTTGCTGATGCGACAAAGTAGTCGATGCGCCATCCGACATTACGATCACGCGCTCGAGTAAATTGATCCCAGTATGTATAGGCATCTACTGTAGTAGGATAGTAGTGACGAAAGACATCGGTCCATCCATGCGAAAGCATTTCATCAAACCACTCGCGCTCAATTGGCAAAAAGCCAACATGGTTTTGATTTTCCTTTGGACGAGCAAGATCTATTTCTTCGTGCGCAACATTTACGTCACCACAGAAAAGCACTGGTTTCTTTTTTGCGAGCGTATTTGCGAATTCTAAAAACGCATCATAAAAATCGAGCTTGTACTGCAATTTTTCTGGGCCACCGCCACCGTTGGGGAAGTAGCAGTTGATAAGGACAAAATCTTTGAAATGCAGTACAAGCGTGCGGCCCTGTTCATCAAAGCGCTTGATTCCCAGACCATACTCTACTTTAGTCGGCTCTTCTTTTGCGTAGACAGCCACACCACTGTAGCCCTTCTTGTATGTTGAGACAGCAAAAAATGAGTGGTAGCCCTTGATATGTACCGCCTCGTCAGGAAGCTGGTCTGGATCACATTTTGTTTCTTGAAGACATAGAATGTCTGGCCTGTACTTTGTAAAAAGAGGGAAGAAAAGATCGTCGCGCAGTGTCGCGCGAAGGCCGTTGGTATTCCAAGAAATAATCTTCATAGTAGTTTTAATTAAAATTAGTTAGAAGTTACGAGCACAATAGTACCACCTCCCGCCCCGTAGTGAGCACCGAGCGCATTCGGCGAAGGTGGTCTACTACTGGGGTTCCACGAGATGATTTTCATATAGAAAGTCTATCACACCCAATTGGTTGACAAATAGTATATATAGTGTAAAGTATACCTGTTTTCATGGTGATAGGGTTTATAGGGGCTGGGCCGTTCTCGGTTTGGCTTTTTTTAAAATTTACACCATCGAGATTCCGGGTTAGTTATATACAATAAAAGCGCTACACAACATGTGTCAGCGCTTTATTTTTTCTTCAGAAGAAGGATGGCAAACGTGGCATCATCGGCCCCATGAGGGGCATCATAGCCATGGGATTTAATTTCAAAATCTTTACCGAAGAGATCCTGTAATTCTTGGTCTGACGAAAAGTGATACCGCACGCCCTCACGCTCGAAATCTCCTGTATCGCTTGCCATTGGTTTCCAGTTTAAGTACCGTGGTGTTTTCTTTGAGAGGGTAGCGAGAAAAAATGATCCGCCTTGTTTAAGCACGCGTGCGGCTTCAGACGCATACAGCGCATGATCTGCAGGAGCAAGGTGCTGAAAGAGGCCAACATCGACAAGCGCGTCGAAACTCTGGTCTGCAAAGGGAATATTGAGCGCATCGCCTTCAAAAAAGCGGAGTTGTTTTTCAAGACCTTTTGCTTTGAGTTCTTCATTACCTTTACGCACAAGCTCATGATTATTTTCAAGGCCAATCACATGAAAGCCAAGCTCTCCGAGCGAGAGTAGTGTCTGTCCGCGACCTGCGCCGAGATCGAGTACCATCGATCCTTTTGGAAGATACAGTGAGAGCTCATGTGGACGACGAGAAAACGGAATGTGTGTCCACGCGTCTGTACCGGTACGATAGGCTTGCGCGAAATAATTGTTCTGATCAGAGTACGACATGCGTATCTATTATAGGGTGATTGACAAAAATCCACTACGGAGTAACGTTAGAAACAAGACATTTCATTACTTAACCACATAAAATTTGCTGTCATGAGATTGACCTTTCCGTTGGCAACAGCCCAAAAAAAGCTGACCATTATCCATTACACTGCGCTCTTATTTATTTTAATCTGCCTGTGCGCGTATTCTGATTATACGATGCCAGAATTTTGGCACGTCGACATCAATCCTTTTGTGCTGATCGCGACAATCACTGCATTTGCATTAGGACTTTTCTATTTAATTGTAATAGAAAACCGAGACTTTATTGTTTCCACTGAGCCAAAAAAGAATGCGATTGATGCTGAAGGCGAAAAGAAAAATGTTGCTGGTATCATCTTCTTTGTAATGATCATTATTACGATTGGACCATTCAGTGAATTTGGCAAGGTGGTAGCGTGTGCAAGTGTGGCATTTGTACTTATGGGTGCTCATTGGCTCAGTATGGCCAAAGATGCACCGTGGCCAAAAGTAGACGAGGTAGATGAACCTACTCTACGAAAACGTGCCGCCCTAAGACCGGGAGATGCTGGATACGAAAACAACTAAATGACAAAGCCCCTGAACAAGGGGCTTTTTACTTTTTTGAGTGAAACTTTTTGTGTATTTCTTTGAGCTGTTTATCGGTCACGTGCGTATAAATCTGCGTCGTCTGAATATTCGCATGACCAAGCATGACCTGCACACTGCGAATATCGGCTCCGTTTTCAAGCAAGTCTGTCGCAAATGAGTGGCGCAATATATGCGGCGTAACTTTGCGCGAAATACCAGCGATCGTTGCATACTGTTTGACCATGCGCTCAATTGAGCGAGGAGTGAGTCTGCCACCAGAATCATTCTGGCTCTTTTTTACCTTGTTGCGCGAGTACTGCACAAAGAGTGGCTCATCCATATCGGCGCGTTTTGTAAGATATGTTTTAATAGCATCTTTTGCGCTTTCCGAAAGAAAAACCACGCGTACCTTTTCTCCCTTTCCGCGAATTGAAAATTCATCTTTTGAGAGATCGAGATCACGATTAAGGCTACATAGTTCAGTAAGACGAAGTCCTGTCGAGAAAAAAAGCTCGAGTATGGCTTTATCACGCAGTGCTTTGATGTCATCCGCTTTTCCACCTTTTGCATCTTTGAGTGGTGCATCGAGAAGACGAGTGAGCTCTGTCGAAGACATGAGATCGAGCTGGCGACCTGCCACCTTTGCAAGCTCAATACGATCGGGGGAGAGGGCGGTGATGCCACGCTTCATCAAATATTTTAAAAACCTGCGAAGTGCGATCAGATGATAGTTCTGCGTATTTTTTTTCATGGTCGCCTGCGACTGACCTTTGACTTTCACGCCGAGCGAGCGGTTGAGATTGAGACGAAATTCACGAATCGTATCGTCAGTAATACCTTTTGGCGAAGTGATTTTTGAAAATTCAAAAAAGCGCGAGAGGTAACGGTCATAATTTGCCACTGTTTTGAGAGACGCACCCTTTTCAATCTCCATGTACTCAAGAAATTCTCGCTTAAGTCTATCGATCTCAGTTGCCATATATAGTGAGTATACCAAAACAAGCGTCGGAAAATAATATAAGGCGAAACAAGACCTAAAAAGGGGAGGTGCGCCATTATACCTATATGGGCTTGCGCTATTTTAAAATCTATGCTACTATCATAAGCGTTATGCTAAAGACAAAAAAGAAAGCAGCTGTCGTCAAAAAGCACCAGACCCACGATAAGGACACTGGTTCTTCTCATGTTCAGGTAGCAATACTCTCAACACGCATCGACGAGCTTGCAAAACATCTTAAAACTCATAAGAAAGACAACCATTCTCGTCGCGGTCTTCTCAAAATGGTTGCAGATCGTCGAACACATCTCAAGTATCTCGAGCGCAAAGACAAAGCTGGATACACAGATCTCGTAAAAAAACTCGACCTCAAATAATAAAATGTCCCGCATAGCGGGGCATTTTATTATTGTGCTACACTTTCTTTAGGTCGATATTCTTTCATAACTCTGTGCTCATTTTTAAAGTCGTGCACATTTTTACACATTGTTCTCTATTTACTATTTTCTATAATCTATTATCTAAATCATGCCAATAATCAAACATGCTGATCAGCGCGTCGCCGTTTTTATCGACACGCAAAATCTCTATCACAGTGCTCGCAATCTCTATAAGTCATACGTTAATTTCAACAATATTTTGAAAGATGCAGTCGCAGGTCGCCGTCTCGTACGCGCCATTGCCTACGTTATCTCTTCTGAAGCAGGGGATGAAAAGGCTTTCTTTGAAGCCCTCACAAAAATGGGAATTGAAGCAAAGACAAAAGACCTCCAAGTATTTTCTGATGGGGCTAAAAAGGGTGACTGGGATGTCGGACTTACTGTGGATGCCATCACTATCGCTCCTCGTCTTGATGCCGTCGTTATAGTCTCAGGCGATGGCGACTACGTACCGCTCGTCGAATATCTTCAAAAGCATTCAGGTATTCAAGTGGAAGTGGTTTCATTTGGTAAGTCTACATCCATGAAACTCAAAGAGGCTGCCGACCACTTCACGGATCTCTCAGAAAATCCAAACAAGTACCTCATTCGAGGTAGGAGATAAAAAGAAACGCCGCACACCAGTGCGGCTTTTCTTTTAGGCCAAAGAGTGTAAAATCCGAGTATTAGTAAGTAATAGCGTAGTTCGTATTCAGACGTATAGAATTGTCGATTATTCAATTGCAATTTTAGGGTCTGGGTGCGAGCTCAAATAGAATATGCAAGAAAAAGAGTATTCAGTGCAGATAGGCGGTAAGACTATTACCGCCGTGTTTTCAAACCTTGCCGATCAGGCAAATGGATCGGTCATCCTCAAGTGCGAGGATACAATCGTGCTAGCAACAGCCGTCATGTCAAAGTCGGACAAAAACAATCCGGGCTTCTTCAACCTCACTGTTGAGTATCTTGAAAAGTTTTACGCAGCGGGACTCATCCTCGGGGGTCAGTACAACAAGCGCGAAGGTCGTCCTTCTGATGAAGCCATCCTTTCAGCGCGCATCATCGACCGTACGATCCGCCCGCTCTTTGCGCACCATATCAAAAACGCAGTACAGGTAGTAGCAACAGTGCTCTCGGTCGGAAAATGCGATCCGGGTGTGCTTGCAGTAAATGCCGTATCACTCGCACTCGCAACGTCTGACATTCCATGGGCAGGACCAGTCGGAGCAGTACATGTTGGTAAGCCAAAAGCAGGTGGTGAAATTGCGATCGATCACTATGTACCAAACACAGGTGAAAACAATTACGAACTCGACATGACTGTGTGCGGAAAAGATGGCAACGTCGTCATGATTGAATCAATGGCGTACGAATACGACGAGCAGACTATCGGTGACGCACTCGACATGGCAATGCCTGAAATCGCAAAACTTCAGAAGTGGCAGGAGGGGATCGTAAGCGAACTCGGCAAGACAAAGAAAGACATGCCAAAGCCTGAACTTCCTGAAGGAGTAAAGTCACTCTTTGCACAAACTGTCGGGACAAAGCTCAGCAGTATCTTCGGCGCAGATTCAAAGAAGACACTGTACGCGCTTGAAGACGAATGGAAGAAAATCGTTGGCGAAACATACACTGGTGAAGAAAACGAAAAGACAGCAGAACTAGCCGAAGACTATTTCAACGAAATGGTCGATGAACTTCTTCACGAAAAGGCACTCAAAGAAAATGCTCGCGCCGATGGCCGCAAGCTCGATGAAGTGCGCGCACTGTATGCAAAGGCGGGGGGATTTTCTCCAGTACTTCACGGCACCGGTATCTTCTACCGTGGTGAGACGCACGTACTCTCAGTCCTCACACTCGCAGGGCCTGAAAGTGCCACATCTATTGAAGGTATGGAGATCCGCGGAACAAAGCGCTTCACACATCACTACAACTTTCCAGCATATTCAGTCGGAGAGACAGGACGTTTTGGCGGTATCAATCGACGCGAAATGGGTCATGGCTTTCTTGCAGAAAAAGCGCTCGTGCCTGTCATTCCAGACAAGATGAGTTTCCCGTACACGATCCGTCTTGTATCTGAATCGACAGCATCAAATGGCTCAACATCACAGGCATCCATCTGCGGATCAACACTTGCGCTCATGGATGGTGGCGTACCAATCAAGGCGCCAGTTGCAGGACTTGCGATGGGACTCATTCTCGATCTTCAAAATCCAAGCAACTACAAAATACTTTCTGACATCCAAGGACCGGAAGATCACCACGGCGACATGGACTTCAAAGTCGCAGGTACTCGCACAGGTATCACGGCTATCCAGCTCGACATCAAAGTGGGCGGCGTGCCAGTCCAAGCGCTCAAAGACGCAATGGCTCAGGCAAAAACAGGACGTCTCCAGATCCTTGATGTGATCGAAAAAGAAATCGCATCTCCACGCGCAGATATTTCTGCAAACGCTCCAAAGATTCTTGTCATCAAAATCGATCCATCAAAGATCGGTATGGTCATTGGATCAGGTGGAAAGACAATCAATCAGATCCGCGAAAAGACTGGTGCTGAGCTCACGATCGAAGACGATGGCACGGTCTATATCACTGGAAAGAATGGTGCTGCTGAGAAAGCAAAGGAAATTGTTGAGGGCATGACGCATGAATACAAAGTGGGCGAGCCTGCAATGGCCGAAGTTATTAAAGTGCTCGAAGTCGGCGCAGTGGTCAAACTTTCTGAATACGCAGATGGCCTCGTGCACATTTCTGAAATGGCTCCATGGCGCGTGGCAAAAGTGAGCGACCTTGTAAAAGAAGGAATGAAAGTGCCAGTCAAAGTGATCGGCGTAGATCCAGAAAAAGGACGCATCTCACTTTCAATCAAAGCTGCAAAACCAGACTTCTTCCCAAAACCCCCAACACAACCTTCTGGAATAGTAGGTGCTCAGTAAACATAAAAGCCACTCACTCGAGTGGCTTTTTGTTTATGTTAGTATTACGTATATATGCCACCACGTGAACCAGATCAGATACCACTTCAGGAAGTGCCAAATATTGATGGACGCCCAACTGTCACGCCAGCAGGCACGATGGGTGGATTTACTCCGCATCCAGATCATCCGGACCATGCGCTTGCTATGCGTACGTTTTCAAGCGATCTAGCGCAAGCACTCAAAGACCAAAACGGCTCTGCGGTAAAAATTGCCATCGCCGAAGATGAAAAGCGTAGACAAGGCGTCGTCGATGCCTCACCAACGTCGAAAAAAAATATGACGTTCATCATCATTGGGTCAGCAGCGATTGTGATCGCTGGCGTCGCGATTGGAATTACACTTTGGTACAAAAATAAAAATGCACCTGTTGCTCCGGCGCAAGTACCTGACGTGCCTGCGATCGTGAAGACAGAAGAAGCAGGCGCGCTCGATCTTACTGGTATGCAGCGCAATGAGATTGTTCCTGCGATTCGCGCAATCGTCGCAGCACCAAACATTCGCGTCGGCACGATGAAAAATATTGTTCTGACAAAGACATCTGGCGCCACAGTCTCGCGCATCGGCAGTGCAGAATTTCTTTCTTCAATCGACTCGCACGCGCCGGCGGACTTCACTCGCGCTCTCGAAAAAAACTTTGAGCTCGGTGTCTATGTCTACGATCATACAAATCTGTTTCTTGTACTCCGCGGCACAGCACACGACTATGTGCTCACCGGAATGCTCGACTGGGAGCCATACATGCTCAGCGATCTTGCAGGACTCTTTGGCATTGCAACAGACGGCGCAAATGCATCGCTCTTTAGTAACACATTTCAAAGCGTAATCATCCAGAACAGAGATTCACGCGCGCTTGTCGATATGTCAAAAAATCCAGTACTCTTTTATTCATTCCTTGATCCAGATACGGTCATCATTACGACCGACCCAAAGACACTCACTGAGGCAATCAGACGGCTTGAGCAATAGAACAAAAGAGCAATTGAGCAAGAAAGCACCGCGCCTACGGCGCGGTGCTTTTTGTATCCTTTTGTTTCATTGCTCTATTGTTCACTTGTTCTCTTGTTTCAGTTATACTAACCGCATGAACTACCAAGCAAAACTCGAAGAAGAGAAAAAAACTCTCGTGCAAGAGCTCACGAAGCTCGGCAAAAAAGACCCTGAAACAGGTGAATGGGAGGCAGCTCCACAAGCCTTTGAAGAAGGTGAGGCAGACCCAAATACCAACGCCGACCGCTTCGAGGACTTTGAGGAACGCAGTGCTCTTGTCACAACGCTTCAGGCTCGCCTTGATGATGTCGAACATGCTCTTGCCCGCATTGAGTCTGGTGACTTCGGCAAGTGTGAAGTCTGTGGCAATGACATCGAAGAGGCTCGTCTTGAAGCCAACCCAAGTGCCCAAACATGCATGGCACATATGAATTCATAGACGTTTCACAACTTTTTTAGAACTTGATTAACTGAAACTGCGTACTCTAAAGGTGCGCAGTTTCATATTTCATGGCATTCTCACGAGTCTTTTCAGCCCAAACAGATGTTCTCTCTGGCCGTATTGTATCGGTCGAGGTTGATACTGCTCGTGGCCTCAACAACTTCACTATCGTGGGTCTTGGCGACCGCGCCGTCGATGAAGCGCGAGATCGAGTAAGCTCAGCACTTAAAAACTCTGGTTTCGAATCTCCAAAATCCAAAAACCATAAAACGGTCGTATCGCTTTCGCCAGCCGATATCAAAAAGGAAGGCTCGCATTACGATATCGCCATTGCCCTCGGCTATCTGCTTGCCGATGGTTTCACATCCGAAGACCTTTCAAAAAGTATTTTCATTGGCGAGCTCGGTCTTGATGGCAAAGTACAACCGGTACGCGGAGTCCTTCCGATGGCACTTGCTGCCGCGCGCGAAGGATTTACCGAACTGTACGTACCGAAAGAAAATGCCGACGAGGCAGCACTTGTTGAGGGTCTTGCCGTTTTTCCAGTTGAGACACTCGCGCACGTCATAAAACACGTTCAAAAAAATACACCGAAGGAATGGATCGCGCCCTATCTTGGAAAAACATCTGCGCAAAAAACTGCAAAAAATATCACGGACTTCGGCGACATCGTCGGGCAAGAAAGTGCAAAGCGTGGGCTCATGATAGCAGCTGCAGGTGGACACAATATTTTAATGTACGGACCACCAGGAACAGGCAAGACAATGCTCTCACGCGCGTTGGCAGGAATTCTTCCACCACTTTCACGCGAAGAAGCGCTTGAGGTCACATCCATTTATTCTGTAACAACAAATGGTGGTATTAAATCACTCCACGACACACCACCATTTCGCGCGCCACATCACACATCATCATATGTGTCAGTCATTGGTGGTGGGGCAACGATAAAAGCAGGCGAGGTCACACTTGCACATCGTGGCGTGCTCTTCCTTGACGAGTTCCCTGAATTTGATCGGCGTGTGATTGAGAGTTTGCGTCAGCCACTTGAAGAGCACTTCGTCTCAATCGCGCGCGCAAAAGGAAGTGCTGTGTTTCCGGCGCAGTTTTTATTTGTTGCATCAATGAACCCATGTCCATGCGGATACAAAGGATCAAAAATAAAATCATGCACGTGCACGGCCAGTGATCTTGCAAAATACAAACGCAAACTATCTGGGCCACTTCTTGATCGTATCGACATGGCACTGTATATCGGAGAGATCGCGTACGATCGTTTGGCAGAAGGTGGAGGTGCTCCTCAGTCAAAACAAATTCGGGAAAAAGTGGTGGAGGCGCGCGCTCGAGCATACGAGCGCGCGGAAAAACACAATCTTGCAAAAAAGATGAACGGAGAAATTTCGGCAAAAGAAATTGGAATACTGGCACCACTGACAGAAGAGGCGCAGCACATTTTAAATGAGAGCGCGCAAAAGCTTGGACTCTCAGCACGCGCGTATCATCGCACACAAAAACTCGCGCGTACGATTGCAGATCTAGCACACAGCGATGACATACTGCCCGAACATATCTTGGAAGCCATCAGATATCGTCCGCAAACAGATACAATCGTGTAGGATCAATGGAGCAATAGAACAAAAGAGCAATTGAGCAAGAAAGCACCGCGCCTACGGCGCGGTGCTTTCTATTGTTCTATTGTTCACTTGCTCTTTTGTTCTCTTGTTTTACAGTCCGAAGTTTCGATTGAGACCAACAGGATTGATCACGCCCTTACCGCGCACTTCCCAGTGTACGTGTGGACCAGTTGAGTGACCTGATGATCCAGAAAGACCAATCACTTGTCCGCGCGAGACTGTCTGCCCTGGAGTCACAAGAAGTTTTGAAAGGTGTCCGTAGATCATGCGCACTGGTACTCCTTGAATAGTAGAGTCGAGTACAATATAAATTCCATATCCTCCGTTGTATCCAATATCTTTTGCAATCGTGATCACGCCATCATATCCAGCAACGAGCGGTGTACCGATTGGAGTACCAATATCAACACCAGAAGGAACTCCGTTTACTTTATATCCATGGAATCCTTGTGTACGAATACCGCCACCATCAATCGCGCGAATTGGACGAGCAATGAGATCACCGATTGGGTTTGAGCGAGTAAGATCTACTTTTACAGCTCCGCCACTAGAAGATGAGCCTGTCTTTGACGGAGTAGGAGTAATGTCAAAGTCAGGGTCAGGAATAAGGAGCGTGTCACCCACAGAAAGAGTGCTATCTGGCGCAAGGTCGTTGTAAAACGCGATATCACCAGCATCGTTCTTAAACTTCTTGGCAATAGACTTGAGCGTATCACCCTTTTTGACCGTGTACTGAAGGCCTGAGATAGGAAGAATATTGAGCACTTGGTCAGCCTTAAGCGCCTGATTTGCGGTAAGGTCGTTGGCAGCAATAATAGTCGCCTTTGTGACACCGAACATCTTGGCCACACTTGCGATGGTGTCTCCCTGATGGACTGTATAGACAGTCACCTGATCAGTCGGAGGAAGGTCGACAACATCGGCCGCACTACCAAGTGGACCCATTGAAGGCGCAATCTCTTTTGATCCAATAGCAGCATCAGCTGCAGCAGAATCAGAAGAAACAACAGCAACAGGACCCATACCCTGACCCAAAAGAGGGATTTTCTGAGAGTTCAGAACAGTGCCAGACGGGAGAGCGGGGCCTGTACCAGCCTCAACTGAAGGAGATAGAAACGAAAAGATCCCGGCTGAAGCTGTAAGTGGGGCCATTGTCATACCCGCAGTGAGGGCAAGAGCAAAGAACGGATACCCGATCCGCTTGGTGAAAAAACTCTGTCCATGTGCCTGAAAACCCTTATATTTCAAGGCTACATTTCCTTTTTGTACTTGTTTTATATGCTTTTTTTGGTGGCCGCGCCCCTGTCTGTGTGAAAACCCTTGAAAAATAAAGGTTTTAGAGACTCCGGCCGTTACAATCGTGCGGGAAACTCTTTATATCCTTGTAAAATAAGGATATTTTTGAGTATGGTCTTTCGGTCCGTAGGGTACTATACTGTATATAGATACCGTACCTATAAAAGGGTAGCCTGCTGACCCCCGTGAGTCAACCCTTTTTAAAGATAGATGTGGAAAGCTCAAAAATTGACCAATTATGCGTTCTGTTTCAGAATATAAAGACAAAATGCCTCCTAAAAACAACTCAAAAGAACAGTTGCCTGATGGAAACAAAAAAAGTCCTGAAAAAAAGAAGAGATCCTTTGAGGCTATTCAGGATGGAAAGCAAATATGGCAGGTCGGACAGGAAATATTCCTGCCAGAGGGCGTAGACAAAGAAAATACAACAAACGACGCGTTTCCGATAAGCGACATCTTAAAAGTAGGCAAGAAACTATTCATTGAAGTAGATATCAATGGAAGAAAGCGTGGTTTTCCGGCAGAAATGTTCGGATTTTCGAACGAAGCATATCCTAGAAATATGCTCCCTAAAAAGGGTGACCCGTACATTGGGGTAGTAAGAAACGAGTCTGTTCCAGTTAAAACAAAAACTATTAAATCTTCAAGTACTTTAGACAATGAACCTAGGCCGAAAATCGAGGAGGCAATTCCTGTACGATATACATACGTGCGAATACCTAAAGAAACATGGGAAACACTCACACCCATCGAGAAAGCTGTGGCTGTTGATGCAGAAATCATGCAACTCGAAAAAGATTTGGCAGAAGGGGTAATTGCTGAAAAAGACCGCGAGTATTTTAAAAAACTACTTAAAGAGAAGAAGGAGGAGCTAAAGCAATACAGAAAAGGCAAAAAAGAAGAGGAAAGAGGATATGTATACAGCCTCAACAAAGATGATGAGGCTGTTGAGTCACTTTCAGATGAAGCACTCGAGCACCTTGGCAAAAAAGAGTGGACCAATGGCGCTGAGGATAAGCTTTTTAATGACATTGTTGAAAATGTATTTCAGGAAGAAAAAACCCCTGAACAAATTGAGCTTGAAGAGATCGAGCAAAGAAAGATCGCTATCACAGAAAAATGGAGTGCTCAGAAAAAAGAATTCGATATCCAGATCGAAAGCTACGAAGCTGAGCTCGTGGCAATCGTAAAAAAAGAAAAAGCTGAAGAACAGCAAAATATCATCCGCGCTGGACAGGAGCGCCATGAAAAGGAAGTAGCAAGGGGTATCAAGAAGGCGGAAAAAAGCAGGGCGCTTCAATTCGAAAAAGAAAATAAAACTCTACTCAAACCTCGCCGTCTTAAAAAAGGTGTTCTGGCTGATGTCGCACTGACTGCTGGAACAGCGGGTATCATTGCAGCGGGAGGAGTCATGACACACGAGGGAATGAAAGGCAAAAAACCTGTGGCAGTAAAAAAGATAGAAGTGGTCGCTCCGAAGAAAGTGACGACACCGAAAGAAACGGCTGAGCCATTTGAAAATGTTATCGAACGACAAATTCTTAAAGATGCGGTAGAAAAAATAGATCTTCCATTCTATAAAAAACTACAGAACAGTAGCGAGGAAGCGCGTCGTGCATACCTGTATCGCACATTCGACAAAGGCGAACAAAAAGAATACGGCGGATCATATGTCATGATCGATAAACAGAATGCAAAAATATATCTCATCAGTGGCGAAGGCAAACTGCTAGGAGAGAGTGATATCCTGCGCGGTATTGTAAAAGGTGATGGATCAAACCTTGTAAAAGAAGATTTCAGCAACAAAATAGCTGAGGGCCGCACCCCAGCAGACTGGGCTGTCCTCTCACAAAAAAATATGAATCCCGAATATTTAAAAGATGGATCATGGCACATCGTCATGGACGGTCCGGAGCAAGATATTTATATTCATCCACTCCTTTCTAAAGATATTCAGGGACAAAAGAAAGCTCTCGAATCAGGTAGTGCAACCGACAATGCCGTGAGTGCTGGCTGTATACGTGTTTCGCCAGAATTCTTGAAACTCCTACTCGAAAATCTTAAGGAGGGCGCACGCTGTATCATTTTGAAAGAGGACCTGAAAAACGGTAAGCCAGCGTGGACCGATGCCAAGACCCATCAAGTACACACCATTGATGAAGCAGACTCGTATATGAAATACGAGCGCAAGCTTAATCAGTATTTGACAAAATAGTAAAATATGATACTATATTGAACGACTAAAAATGTTCTTTATAGTTATGAAAAAAGGTATATTTTTCCTGCTTTTGGCAGGACTATGGCTCGGATGTAAAACCCCAGCACTCACCGATGGTGATCCCGAATTCCACAAAGAACCAGGGACAGATAAAGTAGCTACAACAAATCCAAAAACAGACACTGGTATTACCGCACGGATACCCTCCCCAGACACTGCGGATGATGCATCTATTGCGGGCAATCAAAGAGAGTGGCTTGAACTACAAGAGGCCGATTCCATTGAACACGCAAAAGACTCTCTCTTGGCTGTTGCTATGGCTAAAGTATGGACGCAAAAGAAAGTTGAGCTTACGTACGACACCCTGACTGATAAGACAATGGACTTACTTGCCCACGTAGCAGATACCATGCGCTCAAAAGATTCGCTATGCCTTACGGGATACAATCTTGCGGTGTTCGGTGCAAAGTGTAGACAAAAACGTGCTGATGGCATCCAGCTCAATTCTATTGAATCTGCAATCCTAAGCTCAAGCAGTATCGACACACTTCAGTTATGGCATGGATATGTTCACGTCTCGTACAAACCACTCACTGGATATGTCTTCAAAACCTATTTCCTTGGCAAAATAACCAAGCAAGTAGAAACGCCACTAAAAGAAGAGCAAGTAATAGCTCTGCTAAAAAAGAAACGTGGTAAGGGATAGTAACCAACCATATCTCTTGCAACAATGACTCATCAATCGGTGAGTCATTTTTTATGCCTGATACATATTTCGGGTATACCACACACCAACTTTTATTATGGAGCGCTCACATATAGAAAGAGTTCCGAAAAAGTTGGTGTGTGGGTATACTATATATACATGCCGAACGAGATTATCTTACGAGAACCACTGAGTACTCAAAAACACTCTGACGAATACTACGAGATTGAGGCCAAGCTCAGCGCGGTCAAAACTGAAAAAAGAGAAGCTCAAAAAAGCGTAGACGCCGAACTACGCGCGCTTGATGAGCGTGCGGCCTTTTTGAAACAACAGATCGCCGAGAAAAAGACACGCGCTGAGCTAGAAGCTTCATACAAAAAGCTTGAGGAAGAAGCGCTCTCATACCCACATCCTGATGAAGTATGGGCACAACAGAAAGCTGAGAAAAAAGAGGCAAAGAAAGGAAAATCAAAAGAAGAAACTGCACAACAGG
>CAYTCQ010000003.1:0-10098 GCA_964436485.1 uncultured Candidatus Saccharibacteria bacterium
ACCTAAGATCATCACCATGGAAGATCCAGAGGAATACCATCTCGCCGGTATCACACAGACACAAGTAGAGCCTGGTTATTCAGTCCTCGAAGTCCTTCGTGCCGCGCTTCGCCAAGACCCAGATGTACTGATGGTGGGTGAAATCCGCGATGGCGAAACAGCAAAAATCGCAGTTGAGTCTGCCCTCACAGGACACATCGTCTTCTCAACACTGCACACCAACAACGCAGCTGGCGTCATTCCCCGCCTCATCGACCTTGATGTAAATCCGAAGATTATGGTGAGCGCGCTTTCTCTTTCAATCGCGCAACGCCTCGTGCGCAAACTCTGCGCTGAGTGTAAAGCAGAACGCCCAGCAACTGCCGATGAAGAAGCGCTCCTCCGCAAGCTTCTCAAAGGCGCATCTGATGCAGGAAAAAATATTGCTGCCTACAATCTGACTGCCGATATGCCGATCAAGCTCTACAAAGCAGTTGGTTGCGCAGTGTGTAACAACACTGGATACAAGGGACGTATGGGAATATTTGAAGCTATCAAGACAGATGAAGCAATTGAAAAAATAATTCCAAACAATCCAAGCGAACGCGAAATTAAAAAAGTGGCAAATACACAAGGAATATTTAATATGCAGGAAGATGGTGTCGTAAAAATTCTTTCCGGCATCACTTCAATAGAAGAAGTACAGAGTGTTGTAGATTTACGAGAAGAATAAAAATGTTTTGACAAAACACCTTGCCCAACGGTAAGGTGTTTTTAAATGATTAAAAATGAAAAGAGTCTTTCTTACTGCGGGACCCCGTGGCGCTGGAAAATCCACGCTCTGCGAAAAGGCAGCGCTGACCTCTTCTGATATACAACTCATCTCAAGAGATAACATTTTGGTGGAATTATTTGGCCAATCAAGTTTCAGCCCATACGATGGACCATACCCTTTTATTGCTGCATATGAAAAAGCTCTTGGTCTTCTAACGCAAGCATTTGCGGCCGGAAATATAATTCCATTGTTTGACTATTGGAATGGTACTTCTGTGGAACGCAAAAAACTTATTGCTAGCTTGAAAGAATGCGGAGCAGAAGAAGTTTCTTGTCTGTATTTCACTACACCCCTTGAAACAACACTCGAGTGGTTTAAGAGTAAAGAAGACCGTGGCGTCATGTATATTGAGTCTTCAGTCACTGACTGTTACAACCGATACCACAAAGAGGCGGAATCAATCAAAACCGATGGATTTAATTCGGTACACACTATTGATGGGACAAAAATGAGCACTGAGGGTTTTGTACAATTACTTAAAGCTGGCTAATGCCAGCTTTTTTATTATTCTTTTTTTGGCACACACAACGTCCACGAAAACAAAAAAGCATAAATCTCTAAATAATCCTTCTTTCAACTGGGTGGAAGAAGTAAGGAGGCCGCGGAGGATAGTTTTCGCACTTCCAGAAACGAGCCTGGATGCCAAAACGTCCTTTACGAGATCATATACGGTCCAAGAACCTGATCACTTAGAGATTTATGCCTTCTTAATGTTGCCCTTTTCCCTTACCTTAAGCATACGTCATTCCCTTAAAATGAATAAAGGAAAGAAGTGGTATACTGTGTGTATACCCTGTGCAAAAGGTGGGTATTGATTAACTTACTACTAGTGTAGCATATTGCTATACGAATGTCAAGCCCCTTTCACCCTTATTTTTATGGATACACCAGCCCCAGAAAACGACGCATATCTTGACCAAACACTCCGCCCAAGTGCCTTTTCTGACTATATTGGCCAAGAAACAATCAAAGAAAACCTCAAAATCCTCCTGCAAGCTGCGGCTGAGCGCAATCATCCAGCAGAGCATATTCTTTTTTATGGTCCACCAGGGCTTGGCAAAACAACACTCGCCCACCTCATCGCAAAAGAGACAGGTCGCGCGCTCAAGGCAACAAGCGGACCTGCGATTGAAAAAGTGGGTGACCTTGCCTCCATTCTGACAAACCTTCAACCAGGAGATATTCTTTTTGTCGACGAGATCCATCGCCTCAATAAGACGATCGAAGAAGTCCTCTACCCTGCCATGGAGTCTGGTGTGCTCGACATCATCATCGGCAAAGGCCCGAGCGCTCGCACAATCCAGCTCGATCTTCCACCATTTACACTTGTAGCAGCGACGACACGCATCGCGCTTCTCTCATCACCGCTTCGTTCTCGATTTTCAGGCGGTACATTCCGACTTGAGTTTTATTCAGAGGAAGAGATCGCAAAGATCATCAGTCGTAGCGCAAAGATCCTTGGCGTAAAGGTAGATGATGAGGCGCTGGCTGAGATCGCAAAGCGTGCGCGTTTTACTCCTCGTACTGCCAACTATTTCTTGAAGCGCTGCCGTGACTACGCGCAGGTGCACAAGAAAGACCTCGACAAAAAGACGGTATTCCTCGCCCTTTCCCTCCTTGGTATTGATGAGCTCGGACTTTCTGAATCTGATAGACAGACACTCTCGACGATTATTGAAAAATTTAGTGGTGGACCTGTGGGCCTTGGCACTCTTGCTGCTGCAACGGGTGAAGAAGAGGCAACGATTGAAGAAGTCATTGAGCCGTACCTTATCCGCAGAGGTCTCCTTGAGCGCACTCAGCGTGGCCGTGTGGCAACAAAGAAAGCCTACGAACACCTTGGCTTCGACATACCTGAAGGAACATTGTTTGAATAAGAAAAAGCCCCAAATCTCGGGGCTTTTTTAATAGCGTGGGGCTATTGTGAAATTATTTTTTCTGCCAAATAACTACGATCGACGCTTGATATTTTGTTTTACTAAGAACAAGTTCTGGTATCGTAGTAATACTGTGTGACATGGCTACAAATGTAAGTCCCTTTTTTGAGGGTATCTTCCAGTCCGTAATGTCTTTATGCGCGGTGTCGCTATCTTCTCTTTCATCGAAGATGATGGTCTCTTTTTCAAACATGGCTCAAATGATTTTAGGAGAGACTATCATATCTATTTAAAATGTAAAAGTCTTTGTGTTTGCTAGCAGTATTCTTTTGTTTATAATCGGCACATATGGCAGGACACTCCAAGTGGGCACAGATCAAGCGACAAAAAGGCGCCTCAGACTCAAAGCGCGCCCAGCTTTTTAGTAAACTCTCTCGTATGATCTCAGCGCAGGTAAAAGTGGCACATGGTGACCGCACTGCTGCGACAGTGCGCACAGCCATTGAAAAGGCGCGCGCTGCCGATATGCCGATGGATACAATCGAACGCGCTATCTCAAAAGCAACTGAACAAAAAGACCTTGAGTCCATCACTTATGAAGCGTACGGTCCTGCCGGAGTCGGAATTGTGATCGAAGCCCTCACTGACAATCGCAATAAGGCAGCGCAAGAGATCCGTCATATTCTTTCAAAGAATGGATTTGCGTTGGCGGGCATTGGCAGTGTTGTGTGGGCGTTTCAAAAACAAGATGGTGTCCTTACTCCCACGACAACAATTCCCCTCTCTGATGAGGACGCGAGTATACTTGAAAAGCTCGTCGACGAACTTGAGAACAATGATGAAGTGCAGGAGGTTATAACTAATGCCGAATAATATGAAAGTCCTAGCTATTGATCCTGGAGTTGAACGTGTTGGCATTGCCGTCGTTGAAAAAATCGGCGGGGCAAAAGAGACACTCATCTATTCAGATTGTTTTAAGACATCTTCCAAACTGCCCCACCCAGAGCGACTTACGCTTATTGGTACTGAGATCGCGCGCATTATACAAGAGTACAGCCCTCAAGCACTTGCGATTGAGAAACTCTATTTTGAAACAAACGTCACGACCGCCATGGCAGTCTCTGAGGCGCGCGGGGTTATACTGTATGAAGCAGCGCGATGTGGAATGCCTATTTTTGAATACACTCCACTTGAAATCAAAGTAGCGGTGACAGGCTATGGAAAGTCGGATAAAAAAGCCGTCATGTATATGGTGCCAAAGCTTATAAAGCTACCGGATCAAAAAATGATCGATGATGAAATGGACGCCATTGCTATTGCACTGACCTGTTTTGCGCACGAAAAATTTGTATAGAGATATCCACACAAAAAATGTATTGCCAACCAAAACAAGGTTTGTTACAAATGTAGCGTAATTGGTCGTGCCTAATATAAAATATATTACTATATGAATTTTGAAGAAGACGAGTTGAAAGATCCGGAAGCAGAAGCAGATTTTAATGGAAATCTTGTTGATGATGACGACGATATATTCGACGATGGTGCCGATATACCGGTAGATTTCGAAGACGAGCACACTGATGAAGACGAACTTGAAGTCTCTGATGATATTCTCTAATTAAAAACACCCCGCTCGGGGTGTTTTTAAATTATTTCTTTATTTTGAAAAATCGCATCTTCCCTACACGATATGTTCCTTCCCGTGGCACCGCCTGTGGGTCAGTTATTTTTGTATCTGATTCAAGGTGTGTCACCGCTCCTTGATCGATCAGGCGTCGCGCGTCTGTCTTAGAGCTTGCCACTTCAGCCTGCATCATTGCTTCAAGAAGCGAGGTGTTTTCAGTGATAGAAACCTCTGCAACATCTTCAGGAATTTTTCCTTGTGAGAATGTGTCAAAGAAAGCATTCTGCGCGTCCATAGCGGTATTGTCTCCGTGATACATGGCAGTGATTGTACGAGCGAGGCGCATTTTTACATCGCGAGGGTGGAGCGTATTTTCCTTGAGACCTTTTTCAATGCCAGCAATCTCTGCTTCTGGTACTGGTGTTGCGAGTCTGAAGTAGCGAGCAATGAGCGCGTCTGGAAGTGACATTATTTTTCCATACATATCATTTGACTCGTCGGCAAGACTGACGTAGTTGTCGAGTGACTTAGACATTTTTTCTTTACCATCAAGACCTTCAAGGATGTCCATTGAAAGCACTGCCTGTTGTGGCTGCGCGTTCATCTTCATAACATCGCGTCCCATAAGCATATTGAATGTCTGATCGCTTCCCCCTATTTCAAGGTCGCATGTTCCATACACGCTTGCGAGCACTGTTGAGTCGATACCTTGGAGTACCGGGTAGAGCATTTCGTGCATATAGAGCTCACTACCGCTTTTAAGGCGATCTTGAAACATGTCGCGCTCAATGAGGCGGGCATGTGTGATGTGACGAAGGACAGAAAGTACCCGCGTCAGAGAGACGGTGCCGATATTTTGCATCTTGAGGTGCGTCTTCTGCATGCGAGTGTTTTCAAAAAAGACAGCCTTACCCACAAATGATGTTGCAGATACTGGTGTGACGCCAACACGCACAAAACCTCCTTGTTTTGGTTCAATATCCGTCACATTCAAAAACCAGTCTGAATTGCGAATCCATGAAAATACTTTTTCATTAGTCAGAAGGATTTTCCCTACCTGCTCGAGATATGTTTTCATATTGGCCTCAATTTCGGCCTGTGTTATTTCTGGGCGAACCTTGCTTTTACCTGTTGGGTCACCAATTTGAGTCGTATAATCACCCACAAGAAACACAACCTTACAGCCGATATCTTGAAGCGCACGCAATTTTCGAAGGACGACAGCGTGGCCAAGGTGAAGGTCTGGTCGAGTTGGATCAACGCCAAATTTTATAACAATATCCGCGGTTTTTTCGCCGCGCATTTTTGCTTCTATTTTTGATCGAAACGAGTTTTCTGGATCAATAAAAGAGGATACTCCCCGAGAAAACAACTCGTCGATTTCAGTCTTGTTCATGAGAGCACTGTACCACGAAGTGCATTTTTTGTCTTTAGCGGTAACATATCGTGATATCATAGTAAAAGCATGAAGATATCACATAAAACAAAGGTTATTATTCGAAATATGCTCTTTGGAGCGGTTGGTCTTATCGCCATAATCGGTGGTGGGCTTCTTATTTGGGTCAGTTCAATCCAACTCCCAGACTTTTCATCATTTGATAGTCGAAAAATGGTTGACTCAACCAAACTCTACGATCGAACTGGTCAGGTTGTTTTATATGACTTAAACAAAGACGTAAAACGTACATCGATCCCCTACACTGAGATGGGGCCAGCAATTAAAAATGCAGTTGTTGCCATTGAGGACTCTGAGTTTTATAACCATCGAGGATTTCGACCAAAAGCATTTATGCGTGCGGTTCTTGTAAACCTGCATGTTATTCCGGGAATTCTTGGACAAGGAGGTTCTACTATTACCCAACAGGTAATTAAAAAAAGTATTCTTTCTGATGACAAAACAATTGTTCGCAAACTCAAAGAAATAGTGCTCGCACTTAAACTTGAACGCGGATATTCAAAAGATGAAATTTTGGGTCTCTACCTAAACGTTATTCCTTACGGGGGCAATATTTATGGTATTGCAGAAGCATCACACTCATTTTTTGGCAAAGAACCAAAAGATCTTACACTAGCAGAATCTGCGTATCTTGCGGCGATCCCAAATGCTCCGACTCGTTATTCCCCATACGGAACACACAAAGAAGAGCTTGAGACTCGAAAAAATCTTGTTCTCTCACGTGAGCGCGAGCTCGGATTTATTACTGATGCTGAATTTACTAAAGCAAAAGCTGAGGTTGTGGTATTTAAACCACAAGAAAAAAGTGGTATCAAAGCGCCTCATTTTGACTTCTTTATAAAAGACTACCTTGAACAAAAATATGGGGCTGATGTTGTTGAATCTGGTGGACTTAAAGTCATCACTACACTCGATTACAACATCCAGCAAGCTGCTGAAAAAGCTGTTACAGCATACACACTTGGAGAGAAGAAACAGATCGAGGATGAGAACGCCGGCCTTGTGGCAATTGATCCAAAAACAGGTCAAATTCTTGCACTGGTAGGTTCTCGTAATTATTTTGACACCAAAATTGATGGTAACTTCAACGTCGCACTTGCCCGCAGACAACCTGGATCATCATTTAAGCCATATATGTACGCGACTGCATTTAAGGATGGTTATACTCCTGAAACAGTCCTCTTTGATGTGCCGACTGAATTCAACACAAAATGTAACCCGTACGGCAAACCATATCCTGGAGTGCCTGAAGATCAGTGTTATATGCCCCGCAACTACGATGGCCAGTACCATGGTCCAATGACGATCCGTGAGGCTCTCGCTCGCTCTATGAACGTACCGGCAGTAAAAATGCTCTATATGGTGGGTGTTAAAAATGCCATTAAAACTGCACAAGACATGGGTATTACAACCCTCACCGACCCGGATCGCTATGGTCTATCACTCGTACTTGGAGGTGGTGAGGTGCGCCTTCTTGAAATGACAAGTGCCTATGGCGGTTTTGCAACAGGGGGCGTGCGTCACCCTTACACAGGTATATTGTCTGTACAAGACAAAAGCGGAAATACTCTTGAACAGTGGAATGACACACCAATCGAAGTACTTCCTAAAAATGTGGCACTTCAAATTTCTGATGTGCTCTCAGATAATGTTGCTCGTACTCCAACATTTGGACCAAACTCGGCTCTCTACTTCCCTGACAGACAAGTGGCGGTAAAAACAGGTACAACAAACAACTATAAGGATTCGTGGACTGTTGGGTATACACCCTCGCTTGTTGCGGGTGTATGGATTGGAAAAAATGATAATACGCCAATGCCAGTTTCTGTCAGCGCAGCGCCACTCTGGCATATGTTTATGAGTGAAGCCCTTGCAACATATCCAAATGAAACATTTGAAAAACCAGATCCTGACCCAGAGTACAACAAGCTCCCTGCGATTTTGCGTGGTTTCTTCCAAGGAGGAGAAAGTTTTGTTGTTGATACAATATCGGGAAAACTTGCCACAGAACGGACCCCAAAAGAAACTCAAAAAGAGTATGTGATTACAAATGTTCATGATCTTTTATATTGGGTACAAAAGGACAACCCACGTGCTGGCAAACCTTCAAATCCAGCAAATGATGGGCTCTTTAATAACTTTGAAACCGCAGTGCAAAACTGGTGGGCACAAAATTCATACAGATATCCAGTTGTAACAAGTGCACAAAAACCATCTGGGTATGATGATATTCACACGAGCGACAATGCGCCTGTTATCTCAATCGTGAGTCCAACCCAAACAACATTCTCAAAGAGTGATTTGATAACCGTTCGTATTGCAAACAGTGGACATTATGCGCTTCAAAAAATGGATGTGTTCTTGAATAATGTGTATGTTGGCACAGCTCAAGGAGCCTCCCCTTCGTTCTCATTTACACTTGGAGGAACTGGTATATCTACAAACGGTGATAATATGCTCAGTGTTATTGGTACTGACACAATCTACGGAAGTGGTACAGCCTCAGTACACATAACGCAAGTAGATTAAATAATAAAACCCCACTAAACGGTGGGGTTTTATCGTACAAGTGTGATGTGAGCCGTGCGCGGATCTTTTTTAAGAAGAGCGAGTAGTTTTCCTTGTTTAAGAAACAATTCACTTTTCTGTATAGGAGACATCGCAACAGTAATAATATTTTTTTGTGTTGTTATTTTTTGAACTCCTTGAAGTGGAATACCTGCTTCTTGTATATATCCAATAATAAGTAGCTTTACTTCCTCACTCTCTCTTGATATTTGAGCGAACCGCTCTAGAAAGTCACTTATTTTTCTCATAGAAAAGCTTTATACGCGTATTAGCGGTTCATTGGCATCAAAAGGTATGTAAATGATGCATCAGAGACTCCTCGTATCACCATGGCTTTATTTGAGCCATTAAGACCGAGTGTAATACTATCTTGTGGAATAACTGCAAGGCATTCCACAAAGTACCGTTGGTTGATTGAAATCGTGACATCATCACCAGAGATTGAAGCTGGGATATTCCCTGAATACTCCCCCACATCGCTGTTTTTTGAAATACACTCAAATTTCTTTTTTGATTGAGAAATAGAAAAGAGTATTTGGTTGAATTTATCAGAAAAAATATTTGCAGTCTTAAGCACAGAGAGAATATCTTGTTTAAGAACAACAACATCTGTTGTAAATGATTTTGGAACAATCTGTTTATAGTCAGGAAATGATCCAGAAACAATACGTGATGTTATATATATGTTTTGTGCCTTAAATGCTATTTGATTTTCAGAAATTGTAAGTGCTATGTCACCATCAGTTTGTTCGAGAACACGAGCAATTTCAGTGATGTTTTTATACGGAATAATAATTGGTGGAAAGTCGGCGATATTTTTTACAACTTCTCTTTTTTCAGCAAGACGGAATGAGTCTGTGGCGGCAAAAATAAGTGTATTTTTATCGCTTGCAATATACACACTTGAGATTTCTGGTTTTACATCTGAGACAGCTGCCGCAAAGGCGGTATTTTTTATACCTCGAATAAATTCATTTTTAGGGACAGTAATTGTAGCACCTGAAACAACAGGGAGTGTTGGGAAGTCTTCGTATGGGTGTGTTTTAAGGGTTGTTTTATTTGTACCTGCAATAATTGTGACAGTGGTATCGTTTTGTTGAATTGAAACTTTTGTGTTTTTAGGAAGAGATCCGAGGAATGAACTAAGTGTTTTTCCATCAAGCGCAGCAACACCATCTTTTTCGGCTTTTACAGGGATTTCAAATTCTACACCGAGATTGAGGTTGGTAGCACGGACTTTAACAGTCTTCTGAGAAACAATAATAAGTATTGTTGCAAGCACTGGTAGTGATGGATTTTTTGCCGTCACACGATCTGCGCTCTCAACCGCATACAAGAGTTTCTCAACAGTGGTTTCGAATATCATATATTTAATACTTATTACTATTATTAATCATGTGGATATGTGGATAGCTTATTATTACGTTTCTATATAAAGGTTTTTGTTTAATTTTATAAAACACAATTTGTGTATTTCTAATCATAAAATGTGAGTCCAAATATTTATTTTTATTTTTCTCACAAACATATCAACATATTTTCACACTATCCACATCTGTAATTAACACTATTTAAACAATGTTCGTATTTGATCTATTTCTTGAGAAAGAAGCATATCAGTCTTAAGATCATTTTTTACCTTCAAACACGAGTGAATAACGGTCGTGTGATCCTTTCCCCCTAGTTTTTGTCCAATCAGTGGGTATGAGACATTAAAATCCTCACGAAGAATATACATAACAACCTGTCGAACCTTCAC
>CAYTCQ010000003.1:10198-11558 GCA_964436485.1 uncultured Candidatus Saccharibacteria bacterium
TATTCAGGCTCAATAATGTCCACAATCATACCTTGGACAAAACGCGAACGAACACGATCTTCAAGACCAGGGATGAAGTTTGGGTGTTTATCAGAAGAAAAGACGATTTGTTTACCATTCTCATAGAAATTGTTAAACAAATGGAAGAGTTCTTCTTGTGTGCGCTCCATTTTTCCAATGAGTTGGATATCGTCGATGATAATTGCATCATATTTACGATACTTTTCCTTGAATGCATTACCCCCTCCCCCACGATTTGATTGGACTGAGTTGATAAAATCAACAGCAAATTTTTCTTGCGTGATGTAATACACCTTTTTGTTAGGGTGTTTTTCTTTTATTGCGTTACCAACAGCCTGAATAAGGTGTGTCTTTCCAAGACCTGTTGACCCATAGATGAAGAGCGGGTTGTATTTTCCTCCTGGGTTTGTGACAGCTGCTTGAGCGGCTGCATATGCGAGCTCATTGAATGGTCCAACAACAAACGTCTCAAATGTGTAGCGAGGATTGAGGTTGTCCTCTTTGTTTATATAGAAATCTTTGAGTGGAAGCTCTGGATTGAGTGCAAACTCGGGCTTGAGTCGTGGTGTCGTATCGTGTTTTTGGTTTTTTGCGTCATTTTTAACAACAACATATTCAACACTACGAGTGTGTTCCCATGCGTTTCGGAGTACGCGCATGATTGTCTTGTGGAATTTATTAAAAAGCCAGTCTTTTACGAATTCATTTGGTACTCCCACATAGACTGTTCCCCCATCTTCTTTCACAAGAGAGGTGTTTTTGAACCACGTACTAAAGTTTGCCTTAGAAACTTCACTTTCTATCTCTATAAGGCAGTGATCCCAGAGCTCTTTTGTATCCATGTCATCGATTATATATGGCTAGTAATTTTCGGGCGGCAGATATTTCTGGATATCTGTGTTGAAAAACTGTGGAAAAATATAATACCACGAATCATATACCTGAATCTGCCCCACGCATATAAAAAACACTAATAGAACACAAAAACAAGCATTTGTACTAGAGTGTGCGACTATAATTTGCGGGTTTTATTTTTTATGCTATAGTGGGCTGGCTATGTCATTTACCTACAACCCTAAAAAGCGAAAGCGAGCAACAACACACGGCTTTCTTGTTCGCTCAAAATCAACTTCTGGCCGCAAGGTCCTTGCTCGCCGTCGTGCTAAAGGTCGCGCAAAGATCGCTCTCTAATACCCTATTCTATGCTTCCTAAGCACTCTCGGCTCACGAAGCGCACAATTGCAACCTATCTCATACGAGCCCCTCGGCTCCGAACAGATAGGTTTCTTGTTGTCTGGGCAGATATTCCAGAGCTCAAGCGACCAGCTGTATCGGTCTC
>CAYTCQ010000003.1:11658-16773 GCA_964436485.1 uncultured Candidatus Saccharibacteria bacterium
GGCCTACCAAAAGACGATTTCCCTCGACCAAGGGGCTATTCCTCGATTTTTAGGCCTTCAAAAGCAGGTATGTATGTTTTACCCCACCTGCTCTGAGTATATGAAGGAAGCCATTATGCGACACGGGGTTTTGAAAGGCCTCACACTCGGTATTCGTAGAATAAGCAGGTGTGTTCCATGGAATACACCACAAGTTGACGAAGTGCCACACTAGCTTCAAAGGCATGAGTGCGCTAAAATGCGACCATGCTACATTCACTTTGGAACGGGCTCCTCTATCGCCCGCTTTATAATTTACTCCTCCTTGTTATTAGTATTGTTCCAACAGGTGATGTTGGTCTTGCACTCATCGTCATCACAATTCTAATCAAGCTTTTACTTGCACCGCTAACACAAAAGTCTATTAAGAGTCAGATCGCAATGAAGGCCATCGAGCCTGAGATTGCGCACATTAAAGCAACTGTTACCGATAAGGTTGAGCAGAACAAGCAAGTCTACGCGCTCTATAAAGAACGCGGAGTCAATCCGTTTTCAGGTTGTCTCCTTATTCTTTTGCAGTTTCCTATCATTATCGCGCTCTATCTCGTACTCCGTAACTTCACTGCAATTTCAGTTCTTCCATATTCATTCGTGCACGTGCCAGAAACATTCAACCTCACATTCCTTGGCTTCGTTGATATTGCGCATAAAAGTATCGTTCTCGCGCTTATTGCCGGAATCACACAATTTATTCAAGGCAAGCTCGCACAAGGCCGTCAGGCTACACCGAGCACTGAAGGAATGGCAGGAATGTTTGCAAAAAACATGCAGGTACAGATGCTCTATATGATTCCAATCATTACTGTGTACGCCGCATACCAGTTTTCAGCCGTGGTTGCACTTTATCTGATTACGAGTAATATCTTTACTATCGGTCAGGAGCTCTACACACTTCGCCAGATGCGCATACAAAAGCGCGCGGCTACTACCTAGAGGAGCTTCCTGCTGACTTCTCTATGTCGAGCGAAACTATCAAAAACAAAATCACTGAACTTATCGGATATGCTGGCTATACACCAGAAGACGTTGAGGTCACCTTTGATGAAAACACCAATACGCTTTGGTTTTCAATCAAGTCAGGCAATACTCGACTTCTCTTGGGTCGTGATGCTGAAGCGCTCTCAGCACTCAATCACCTTGCGACAAAAGTAGTTGAGAAACTTGCAGTTGAAGGGGTCAACCATCCACGCGTGATCATTGATGCAAATGACTTCGAGCGAAAGAAGATCGACAACCTCAAGACTGTCGCGCACATGATGGCAGAGCGTGCTCGCTACTTCAAATCAAGTGTCAGTGTCGACCCTATGCCAGCTCATCAGCGCAAAATCGTACACGAATTTCTCTCAACAATGCCTGATATTCGCACCGAGTCTGTTGGTGCAGGAAAAGATCGTCATATCGTTATCAAATACGTTGATGCAACGATCTAGAGAGCAATAGAGCAAGGATCAAAAGAGCAATTAAACAAAGCACCGCGCCGTAGGCGCGGTGCTTTGTTGCTCAGTTGTTCTATTGCTCTGTTGGCTTAAGGTCGAGTGACCAGAGGCCACCATCATTTTTATTTATAAAGAGAAGGTATTTTCCAGTAGGGTCAACAGAAAGTTTTATTGCGTCCATGCCTCCCCCGTCAACCATCTTTGTTGTTGTGCCAGATGTTGTATCGATCTTCCAAAGAGAGTCTGAGAAGTGTGTGACGCCCTGATACCACGAGTCAGGAAGATTGCCAGTCGGTGCGCTTTCATCGACTGCGCAGTATGCAGTCGTGTTGTCTGCTGCCCACACACATTTTTCAGGGAGTGTTGAAAGTCCAAGACTCACACCAGAGCCATCTTTTGTGTGAAAGACATACAGACCCAACTTGCTGTTTGTAGTGACGCTATAGAGAAGGTTTTTTCCGTCAGGGCTTGCCTTTGTTGTAAGGCCTGAGACGTTGCCAAGGATCTTCTGGAAATAACCTGATTTTTGAATCGAATACACATAGCCTGCAACCTGAGCTGATGCCTTCGTTGTTGCCATCATTCCTCCCCCATTCCAATCAAGTAGCCACTCGCTAAATGGTGATACAAAGAGCTGTTTCTTGCTCGTACCGTCAGTTTTCATTGAAAGACCGACAGATCCATCCGCAGATGGTAGAAGATATGCGATGCTTTTTCCATCTGGTGCAACTACCACATCGAGCACATTGTCAGGCAAGAAGTCACCTTTGAGTTCACCAAGCACCGTGTCGTCCTCTTGTGTCGGTACATGACCGAGGAATGTTGCTACTGTCTGGTTGTCGTTTTTAATATAACGGATCACAACACTTGCGCCGTTGTCTGCAAAAAGCCCATCAAGCGCGCGGACTATTGCTGTGCCCGTGAGCTTTTTTTCTCCTACGCCAAGCGCGTCGGTGTCGTAGATATATCCCGTGCCGCGCTCCATAAAGCGTATTTTTGGTGCGCTTACAGTGACAGGGGTGTTTGCCGTGCTTGGAGTAGTGGGTGCTATTGAGCCGATGAGTTTGCGGATAGCAGTGACAGGGCTCGTTGTGTCGAGCGGAGTAATGATTGTGTAGCCACCGACTACTTTGTTTGAAATGCGCTTAAGAGGGCTGGAGCCTGTAGGTGTCTCAGTTGTTCCCCCACCGAGTCCCCCATCAGTGTTTCCAGAGTCTGTAGTTGTGCTGCTAGTACCACTATTTCCTCCGAAAAACGGAAAGAGTGACCCAATACCACCGCTTGATTGTGAGCCTGAAGAAGTACCGCCGTTATTTTTAGATGCCTGATATGCCCACACTCCGAGTGTGACGAGCAGGATGACACCTATGATAATAATAATTCGTTTTGTAGACATATACTAAATTACCAACCGCAATGCACATGGGTTTGATGTTCTTTGTTTGTTTTATAACCCGTTGCCTTACAAATTTCACTCGACGTATCATTGTTGCATGGCCCAAAAATCTGCTTAATGTTAGCTCCTTGTGAGTAGCATGCATCCATTATTTTTTTAGCTCGAGCTGTGTCAGAAGAACTCGCTTGAAAATCAACAGACCTACCGGTGTAGTGAGAAGAAGTTGCAGCGTGTCGGCCACCCGCGATTTCATTAACCTGTACTTTTCCTACAGCTTTTGCGACCTCAAGGATACCGGCAAGCATTGCAGAGTGAAGGACTGTTTGTTTGCCTTGTGCGTGGCCTCGAATGCTCGTGTACGATCCGATACCATTTGCAGCATCCTTAATGTTTTGAAGTGGAGATGAGCGCTCATCATTTGAGCTATCAGCTACAACATTAAACGAATTAA
The DNA here is from genome assembly GCA_964436485.1 of uncultured Candidatus Saccharibacteria bacterium. Taxonomy (GTDB): domain Bacteria; phylum Patescibacteriota; class Minisyncoccia; order Phycocordibacterales; family UBA9973; genus CAITQP01. The sequence goes on from CAYTCQ010000003.1 coordinate 14,981, forward strand.
GTGTGATGTTTGAGTTTGCTAAAATTTGTGTGGCGAGAGCTGCAGAACCACCGTTTGAAACAGTACTTGGCTGCTTTGTGACTCCTGTAGGTGTTGTCGCGCTGTCTTCTATTCCCTCATCACCATCGAGTGTAACAGTCACGTTAGGGACGTAGATGCTGAGATTTACGAGGTTTGGGTTTATAGTATTGAGAATCGTGTATGCAGATAGAGCAAGAATAAGTCCGAAGAGCGCATTTGTGATACGACTCTTTGCCCCCTCTTTTTCTCCCACACTGACTGTCGACATGTATTCAATACCACCAACAACCACCATCACCACTGCGAGGACCCCAATAAGGCCAATAACAAGACGGATTATTCCATTTAAGTAACCTTGGATGCCTGTTGTGGTGTTTACTTTGCCGTTTTCTCCAATCCCTGGAAGTGGGGCAAGCAAGCAGTAGCTTGTATTGTCAGTTGATTCACACTTACTCAAATTTGTTGTTTGTGTGTTGTTGTTTCCAAAACTTGTGCTATCTGCAGAAAAGGTGCCAATGTTCTCAACAATTGGTGTATAGCTAGTAAGTGGCGCAGGTGCTCCTTTTACAACTGAAATACAATAGGTGCCACTGAGGCCTGAGAATGTATGACCTAAATGCCCTGCGTTTGGGTATAACGTTGTTGGTAGAACAAAAAGTGCAGGTGAAATAGGGCTTGGTGGATTTGTTTCAGGGATACAATTTTTCCCTGTTCCAGCTGGTGCGGGTCTGCCAAGCTGTATATAGACCGTGTCAGCTGTGTCTGATGTGTAGTCAATAGAAATATTCGCAACCCCCAAAACTACCTGCACGTCTTTGAGTTGATACGTTGTTGCAGCACTTGCTACCCCGCTTAGTAAGAAGGAAGCTATAAAGGCAAGACTGAGGAGGATTTTTTTCATACTTATTTAAGTGAAAGGGTTAGCGATGCTTTGGCTGTTTGGAATAATTTTTTTGCGTTGCGCATTGAGAGAGCGATCAGTGCCTCTCCAGATGAGTCGGTATCACGATGAAGTGAGAGTACATTTGGAATAGATTGTGTGTCCGCTGAATCGCCGTTGATTGTCCAATTGTACACGAGCGCCTGATTGTTTGTACCTTGGCTTGAGAAGAAGTATGGCTCAGCAAGGAGCGTCTGTTCTGTACCGGTTACTTCGTAGCCGTTTACGAGGGCTTTCTCAAAAAGTGGACCATAGAGAGGACTGAGCGCGTACCATAAGATCGTTGGGTTTTGTGTACCAACATCAATTCCGGCTGTTGCGCCAAGCCTGCCATCGCGTGTGTTCGCATCCACATCGATATGTTCCCCATCGTCGAGATAGCTTGAATCAAACGTAAATGCGCTCTTGCCATAGCCTGAAGATCCATCCCCTGTAAGGCTATAGTTTTGTTTCCATGTATACATGAGCTCATTTTGTCCGTACACCTGTGTTTTTGAACTGCGGATTTCTGGCATTGCAACGACTTTTATTTTCGCGTCAGTTGCAGGAAGAGCTTTTCCGCGATAGAGCGGAGGAACAATAGAGTCTACTGCTTGCCACAATAGATCCATGCCCATAGGGTGGATAACAATCTTCTTTTCGATAGGGAAACCCCCAAAAGGAGTAATGCTTGCAATAAGAGTATCCTCGCTACCAATTTCACGAGTTGTAAATTGGTATGTTGTTTTACCTACTCCCGCAAGCACGACTTTTCCATTGAGCGTCCAGCTGATTTGGGCCGTACCAATATTGATTGAGTAGCTTGAAAGCTTCACTGTGACATTTGTATAGG
>CAYTCQ010000004.1:0-5461 GCA_964436485.1 uncultured Candidatus Saccharibacteria bacterium
TCGACAAAAAGTATAATCAGTTGATGCTACCGCATCAACCTCATTATTTTTGTGACCCCACGGGGAATCGAACCCCGATTACAGCCTTGAAAAGGCCGTGTCCTAACCGTTAGACGATGGGGCCAAGAATGGAATTCTTGGTCATGTAACCGCACACACCATAGCATATTTTTTTGATTTCGTAAAATGCTTGACCGCTATGCTATACTGAAGGAGTAGAAAAATTACTAGTTAAGCACCGCACACTTATGAACCACACAGTCGCTATTTACACGACCCCTTCATGCCACTTTTGCCACGAGGCAAAAGAATTTTTTAAAGCAAACAACGTTGCGTACACTGAGTACGACGTCGCAGCGGATCCTGCAAAGCGCGAAGAGATGGTCGAGATGACCAACCAGCTCGGAGTGCCTGTCATCCACATCGACGATTCACTCATTGTCGGCTTCAACAAGCCAAAGGTAGCTGAGCTCCTCGGACTCGCAGCCTAAGCCCAAATACGCTATGCTAAAAGCACCCGAAAGGGTGTTTTAGCTTGTCCTTGTAGTTAAATGGATATAACTACCCCGTCCTAAGGGGTCATTGTAGGTTCGATTCCTACCAAGGACACAAAAGAAAATACGGCTATATTTTCTGTGTGCCTTGAGCGACTGGACTGCTCCAGTCGCGAGTAGGAATCGAACGCCACAGCCATATTTTTTCAACAGGAAAAATGGCGAGGCGGTGCCCAGACAAACCTGAGCGACGGCGATGGTTTAGTCGAGGGCGATAAGTGTACTCACGGTCGTGCTGAGGGCACATGTAATAGATCTTGACTCTTCCCTGTTTTAGATGTACAGTTTTTACGAACATTCTTAAACATCTCTGATATGAAAGTACTGACTCATCTCCTTGTACAAATTATTCCTGAGTCTTTATGGCTCATCGTACCGTTTGTGGTTGTTATCCTTATCCTCTGGATTGGGCACCACAAACTAACTACGCGTAGCACACGCCTACAAGCGATTCCGCCTAAAAAAACTCGTTTGGAAAAAATCATACAGATTTTTTCTCAGCGCGAACGCCTCATTAAAAAATGGACCCAGCGAATGCTTATGCGCATCAATGTTGAACTAGAGGAAATACGCATGATCGATTACTACTTTGTAAGACGACCTGTGACAGTACTCATCGCTATCTTAAAAGAACTCTACAGAATTTTTCGTATTTTCTTTCCTTACTTTTGGTGTAGTACGACGTGGCTCATCATTGCAATTGTAGCTGGACGACACGCCACACTACAGCCAAACACAACGCCGTTTCAGTGGTGGATGACAATGATTACATTCATTGCAACAATAACGACACTCCTTAAGTGGTTTGGGTCGTGGTCAAAAGAGCATATGTTGCGAATGAAGACACCGATACATAGAAAATAATAGTAAGGCCCTGCTTATCTGCAGGGCTTTTCTCTTGCACCACACAGGCACCGCCACTTCTACCGGTCGAGTACGACCGAAGCAAGTGGTTTGTACCACACGGGCACCGCCACTTCTACCGGTCGGGTACGACCGAAGCAAGTGGTTTGCAAAAACACCAAGAAAATGGATAATTTTAATAAATAGTTAAAAAAGGGATAAACTTGACTTTTTATAGAAGTTGTGATACTATATCCCCAAATGATTTTTGGTGAGATTTGCCGGCCAGCTGCCGATAAATCTCACCAAAAATCGAGTTATGACTAGCTCCGTTTTTTTTGCAAGTAAGAAAACCTTAAGAATTCTCGGTTGGAGTATCATAGGTGTAGGCGCACTTATTTCTGCAACAGGCGTGGTCTTAAGCCATTATGGTCTACCTAATTCAAATTATTTTGGAACGGGCGGACTAGCAGTAATGACCCTTGGAGTTTTGGTATTAGCAAAATAAGAGAGGGTTTAGATAAATCAAAACAAAAGAAGAAAAATAAGTGGTGAGTTTAATGGGTAATAACAAAAAAGCCGTACATTTGTACGGCTTTTCTTTATTTTAGTGTTTTGTCCACTCAGTATCTTGGCGCACGAGAAGCTCCCCCGCCCTACTTGGGTCTGCCATGAGCATTTTGACCGTGTTCTCCATACGCATTCCTTGTGATCCTTTTATGAAAATGACATCGCCGGCTTTTATTTTCTCAAGCATGAGCGCGCCTGCGGCTCGTGCATTGTCTGTTTCAAAAATCTTTTTCTCATTCATGCCGGCTTCACGCGCGCCTGTGGCGCATTCTTTCGCGCGCATACCAACAGTAATGAGAATATCTGCTTGTTCTTTTGCAACGGCACCGATATGACGGTGTGCATCGATCGTGTGCTTTCCGAGCTCAAGCATGTCGCCCACGATGGCGATTTTTCTTTTTCCAAATGGAAGCGAGCCGAGCATCATAAGTCCTGCTTCACATGCAGTCGGAGATGAGTTGTACGTGTCGTCGATGAGGACTGTGTCGTGAGTACCTGCAAGCAGGCGCACTCGGCCTGCCGGTGTCTCGTACTCACGCAACGCTTCAATGGCAGTGACCATATTTACGCCCTGCACATGCGCAACAGAGAGCGCAGCAAGCGCTACCGACACAAAACTTTCTGAATAGATATTTGGAAGCATGACAGGAAAACTCTTGCCTTCAAATTCGATCTTAAATGTAATACCGCCTTCCGGCGCGCCATCAAATGGTGAAATAATTTGGATCGCACCTGCGCGAATATCTGCAACTTCGTTTGTGCCGTATGTAAGCGTGCGAGCGCGAATCTTTTCTTTTGAAGCGAGCACGCGTGGATCATCGGCATTGAGAATGAGCGTGCCTTCTTTGCGAAGTGCTTGAGCAAGTGAGAGTTTTTCTTCGATAAGTGATTCGAGTGTTGGGAAAAATTCAATATGTACTGGCACATCAGGCAGGCGTGTAATGACGACAACGTGCGGACGAAGCCATTTTGCAATACTGCGAATATCCCCTGGTCTATCGGTACCAACTTCAAGCACGAGCGTCTTAGGATAGTTACCACGTGGCGTAGCTACCTGCCACACGCCGCTTACCATGATCATGATCCACGAAAGTGGATTGTTCCAGCCACTTTTTGCGCCGATGATAGACAGCGGTACTCCGAGCTCGCTATTGAAGCTTTTTTCACTGCGTCTAACACTGCCAGAGGATTTGAGTACTGTGTAAATGGCGTCTTTTGTAGACGTCTTGCCCACACTGCCAGTGATAGCAATTACGCGTGGCTTATAGCGCCACAGGATGCCCTTGGCGATGAATGTGAGAATATGATTGACGATTTTTTTAGCGAGTTCTTTCATCCCGTTAGAGACAGGAAATCAGAAGATTTCCGTAGTTATAAAGATTTTAGTAAAAATTATTATTTTAAAAATAACGCTAGAGACATTTTCTCTTTAAGAAACGATGGGGTCTCTAACGGGATTCATTTCCTACCGATCAGGAGCCACTTGGTAGTAGGTCAGGAGGAAATTGGCCACATCGGCGAAGGTATAGGCAATGGTCCCTGAAGAAAAGAGTGTAGTGCCCTGCGGATTGCGGAGGTACATAAGCACAATAAAGCGTGGATCGTATGCTGGGAAATAGCCCATCATACTGTGCAAGTACCTGTTTTCATAATACCCGCTTCCCGACTCTTTGGGAACTTGCGCAGTTCCTGTTTTTGCTGCGATGTTCCAATGACCTTCTTTGGCGTGGCTCGCAAGACCAGCAGGACTTTGTTCAAAGGCTGTGACCAGCATGCGCGAAATGGCAGTCGTTGCTTCAGGTGAAATAGCGGCTGGAAGCGTAGCCGGAGGTGTAATTTTCTTCGTCATTCCGTCTGGGTACTGTATTTCACTCACCACATGTGGCGACACAGGCACTCCGCCATGCGCAAGTGCTGAAAAGGCGCGAATAGCAGCCACCGGTGTCAGCGCAATACCTTGTCCAAAGGACGCAGTTGCATATTCAAGATCGCGAGGGCTCTTGAGGTTGCTGACAATACTCTGCACTTCGCCCGGAAGATCTATGCCTGTTTTTGAATTGAGTCCAAATTTATAGAAATAGTCACGGAACGTGTCGTGTCCGAGTTTTTGCTGCACAAACACAGCACCTGTATTGAGCGACTCATTGAGCACTTCTTGCATCGTAATGACTCCACGACCCTTGCCGTCGAAGTTCCCTACTTTTGCTTTGTCGATCGTGAGCACGCCGACGTCGTTGTATTTTGTGGTCGGTGTTACAACATGCGCATCAAGTCCTGCTGCCATGGTGAGCGCCTTCACGACTGATCCAAGCTCAAACACGTTTTCAACTTGCTGGTTGCTAAAATAAGCAACGTTTTTTACTTTGCCGTATTCGTTTGGATCAAAATCAGGAAGCGCTGCCATCGCTATGATACGGCCATCACGTGGATCCATAATAATACCAGCGGCATCATCGGCTGTATATTTTTCTTTTGCCGCACGGAGTTTCTTTTCAAGATATGCTTGTACCGTTGGTTCGATACTTGTAACCAAATCACCTTCATTTTCTTTGTTTGAAAATGTATCTTTCAAATTATCGAACACTTCCGCAAAAAAGTTTGAATACAGATTACTCTCTGTACGATTGAGGACATCATTATACTGTCGCTCAAGTCCATAGCGACCAGTAAGCACGTCACCTTTGTATCCGACAAAACCGATGACTTTCGATGCGAGCGTCCCTCCAGGATATGATGGCCAACTATCTTCGTAGAGTGTTACGCCTTTAAGATTGAGCGCGCGAATGCTATCTGCCTCTGATTTTGAAAGATGTGTTGCGACTTCTTCGTATGGATCACCTGCTTTTGTTGCGCGAGCAATGTATGTATCGTGATCAAGCGAAATAATAGCTGAAAGCGCTTGGTACGACTCCTCTGCATCAGCAAGCTGACTTGGCACAATAGCAAGCTTGTAGCCCGAAGCAACGGTTGCAAGCTCAACAAGTGTACCCTGTTTTGATGTACCTAAGATCTTTCCACGATCAAACGCGGCAGTCGCTGATGGCGCATACTGGCGATCAGCGCGTTTTGCATAGGCGCTACTGTGCACAATTTGTATTAAAAAAAGCTTCCCGATACACAAGAGTGCAAAAACTCCGAGAAGCGCAAGAACAATGATGAGACGCGCGCGTTTACTAGTAGCGATGAGCATAGACCATTCCTACAGTGCCGACAGTTGTACGGCTTGCATAGAGAGTATTTTTTGACTGAGAAAGACCGAGTGTACCTGCCTGTGCCAAATCAAGCGAGCGCATTTGCGCAAGATATTGTGACGCAAGCGCGCTAACAGTGCTTTCCTGTGATCGAATAGAAGCTTCAGCGGAGCGACGAGCAACAACATCAAAGACAATACGTCCCACAAAAAATACGTACATACTCACTGTGAGCGCGAGCACACAGAGACCTGCGAACACAATGCGTCGTACATGAGCATCTTTCGGGTTTGTAATTGTTTG
>CAYTCQ010000004.1:5561-16380 GCA_964436485.1 uncultured Candidatus Saccharibacteria bacterium
TATTTTTTTTCTATGATTCGAAGTTTTGCGCTGCGAGCGCGTGGGTTAGTAGTAATTTCGGTTCGGCTTGGAACGATAGGCTTTTTGGTGATAAGTATGCCGTGTTCTTTTGCCAATTCTTTAAAGAGATTTTTTACGATTCGATCTTCTAGACTATGGAATGTGATCACTGCGATGCGTCCGTGAGGCTTCAAGATTTTCCATGCGGCCATCAGTCCGTCTGTGAGTGCTCCAAGTTCGTCATTTGTGGCAATACGGATGGCTTGGAATGTTTTTGTGGCCGGATGAATGCGCCCTCTGCGCGGAATGACACTTTCGACTATCTTGGCAAGCTCTCCGGATGTTTCAATACGCTTTTTCTTTCGGGCCTCTACGATAGCTTTTGCAATCTTGCGTGAGAAGCGTTCTTCACCGTAGCGGTAGATGATATCTGCAAGCTCTTCTTCACGAGTAGAATTTACAATGTCTCCTGCCGTGAGCGTGTCTGCATCTAGCTTGCTTGCGAGTGTCATCAGAAGCGGCTCATCATGCGTAAAGGTAAATCCTCTGCCTGACTTTCCAAACTCCATTGATGAGACTCCGAGATCAAAGAGGATTTTGTCGGCCTCTTTGATATGTGCGTCCATGTGGCGGAAGTTGGCGTTGATAGGAGTAATCGTTCCACCTGCATTCGTAACTGTCTGGCGAGCAAGTTCTATCGCCTTATGATCGAGATCAAACCCAATCATTGAGATAGAATCGCCAAATGCTTTCGCCACAGAGCTTGAGTGACCTCCTGCTCCGAGTGTTGCGTCAACAAACGTATCGCCTTTCTTGATAGAAAGTCCGTCGATCGATTCGTGTAAAAGAACTGGAACGTGCGACATGTCTTAAAGTGCGCCGACCGATCCAAGCTTCTCTGCAAGAGATTCTGCCTGACCTTCGACACCTGCCTTGTACTTTGCCCACGCCCTCTCATTCCAGATCTCGGCTCGGTTCTGCACGCCAATGACGGCAACCTTACCTGAGAGCTTTGCCCGACTCTTCAAGAAATCGGGAATGAGAATGCGCCCAGCACTGTCCACATCGACCTCATGCGCACCGCCAAACATAAAACGGTTGAAGCTTCGATTGTCAGCTGAGAGCATTGAATTCTCTCCCAAGCGTGAAGAAATTTTCTCCCACTCGCCTGGACTGAACATAAAAATCGAACCATCAAGCCCTGGAGCAAGCACTACTCTCTTACCGAGTTCGCCGCGAAAACGCGCAGGCAATGACACCCTGTTTTTCTCGTCTATGGTATGGATGTATTCGCCGATAAGCATAGTATTTTGTGCCCCGCGCCCATCTCCCACTGTTCCCCACTTGTCTACAATTATATGCCACTTCATACCACTCTGCAAAAACAAAAACAGTGGAAAACTTTCCACTGTTTGACACTGTCCACATATATTGTAATATCGTATACAAATCGTTAACCATGGTCGCGAAATCTATTACGTCTGTTCAAGTAAACATACAGCAACCTGGCTTTGTTATTTTTCAGCTCATAAATGGTGTACTAAGCATTTCATCAAAATCCTACCAGCAACTTTCCCCTGGTATTTCCTCTGGTGAAAAGGAAGAATCAGAGTATGGTACAGGCTGGATCACTCATTTAGGCAAAGAAAAAAATACAAAAAAAGGATAAGCGCTATGCTTACAAATAAAAAGACCTCGCAGAAAACCTGCAAGGTCTTTTTTTATTTCTATTCCTCTTTTTTAGGCCTCATGAGTGGAAACAGCTGCGTCTCGCGAATCGGTTTGTCCACCATAAAGGCAAAGAGTCGCTCACCGAAGCCGAAGCCGCAGGTTGGCGGCATACCATGCTCAAGCATTTCGACAAATTCCCACTCAGGCATCATTGCCTCTTCGTCACCACTCTCAATCAGCTTTTGCTGGAGTTCAAAGCGAGCACGCTGATCGATCGGGTCATTGAGCTCAGAAAAGCCGTTGCCCACTTCAGAGCCAGCAAGGAGTACTTGGAAGCGCTCAACTGTTCCCTGTCGTTCTTTAGATTCTTTTGCAAGTGGAGATACGAGTTTTGGATGATGTACGAGAAAGGCTGGACCTGCAATATTTTTTCGGCAATATTTCCAAAGCGTGTCTGTCAGACGTTCGCGATTTGATCCCTCGTACTTTACGCCAAGTTCGTCGAGCTTTGCTGTCATTTCTTTTTCAGTCGCCGTAAGTACATCCACACCCGTCTGACGCTTTACTTCATCGACATAATCGACGACAGGCCAGTCACCAGAAAGATCAAACGTGTGTCCGCGTGTCGTAAATGTCATCGTACCAAACGCCTTCTCTGCTATTTCCTGATACAGACGCTGCACAAGCTTCATACCGTCTTTATAATCAGCGTAGGCCCAATAAAATTCCATGTTTGTGAATTCCTGCAAATGCTCTGGACTTGTACCCTCGTTGCGATACACGCGCCCAATTTCAAATGTCTTTGGAAAACCGGCGGCCATAAGACGCTTCTGCCAGAGCTCTCCGACTGAGATGCGGAGATATACAGAAAGGTCAAAATCTTTGTGGTGTGTCTTGAATGGATTTGCTTCTGCACCGCCTGTTGTGACTTCAAGTGTTGGAGTCTCAACTTCCATGAAGTCATGTGCCTTCATAAATGAGCGCACCACTTCCCAAAAGCGAGCCTTCTTTTCAAAAAGCGCGTGAAGTTCTGGGTCCATGACAATGTCGAGATAGCGCTTGCGCATGCGTTCGTCTGGATCGGTAATGCCATGCCACTTTTCAGGAAGTGGAAGAAGTGACTTTGATGCCATCTGCCATGCAGTCGCAAGGAGCGACTGCTCACCACGATTTGTCGTAAAGAATGTGCCGGTAACCGAAATGATATCGCCAATATCTACGGCATCAACAAAGAGATTGAATGCAGACTCGTCGAGTGTATCTTTTTTGAATACTGTTTGGAATTTTGCAGTGCCATCGTCGAGCACGACAAAAAGAATGGCGCCTTGTCCGCGAATAGCCATCACGCGACCAGAGAGTGAGTAGCTTGTAAGAGGTTCTACTGAGAGGAGGTCGAATTTGTCCTTTGCTTCGATAAGCGAATAATCACGAGGCACGTGTGATGGATATGGGTCCATCCCCGCCTCTTTGAGCTTGTTAAGTTTTTCGATATGCGTATCGCGAATGTCTTGTAGTCCTGCCATATATGCTACCGAGTATACCTGTACAGAGGGTCTTTTGCAAAATAAAAAGCCCCTCATAGAGAGGGGCTTTTTATTATTCAATACTGATGACTTTGTACTCAGTCACTCCTTTTGGAGTTGTAAATTTCGCTACATCGCCTTTCTTCTTTCCGTAGAGTGCCATGCCGAGCGGAGATTTGTTTGAGATCATACCTTTTGAGAAATCTGCTTCCTCACTGCCCACGATCTGAAAGACTTGCTTATTCTTCTCACCTTCTTTTTGAACAGTGACTGTTGAGCCGACTTCCACGCTTGTTGAGTGATGCTTCTTTACGAGTGTTGAGTTCTGAAGAATGTATTCGATATTTCCGATGCGTTCTTCGAGCTTTCCCTGCTCTTCGCGTGCCTGATGATATTCTGCGTTTTCAGAAAGATCGCCGAGTGATTTTGCAAATTCAAGCGCTTCAAGAATTTCTTTGCGCTTCACTGTCGTGAGCATATGCAGTTCTTTTTCAAGCTCTGCGCGCTTTTCCTCAGTGACGTAGTTAGTATCTGGATTCATATATTTAAAAATAGAGCAGGAATATCCTGCAGTAGTTAAAAGATAATGGAAAGCATAGTCTCGTTTCTGTCGTACCCGTAATGGGCCATATGCTGGGCACAACTATACTAATAAAGGGTTCAAATGTCAATCAGGCCTTGTAAAATAAGGGTTTTATAGAACTTTGCTATTCCAGATTAATTTACGCAGGTACACAGCCACAGAATAGAGAGCGTACAGAGTCGGTGAAATAACCTGATCGGTGCTCGGCGTCATTTGGACAAAACGGCTTCCAAACCCTTTTTTGAAAAGCGTAAAGCCACGCCATGCATGCGTCTTTGAATGCTCAGGTGGAAGCGAGCCCCAGAGATCGAGTGTTTTCATTCCCTCTTTGCGTGCCTCTTGCATCACGCGCCACATAAGAAGCTGTGTGGCAGGAATGTTTCTGTCAGTATCAGCAGATCCGCTGTATGGATAGTAGGCTCTGTCATGCCAAAAAAAGATTTCAAATGCCGCGCGGGGAGTTCCATTATAGTAAGCAACAAAGATACGCGCGGTCTTACTTGGAGAAAGTGCCTTCCACAAAAGCTCATGAAATCGCTTGCCGTGTCCGTGATATTTTTGACGCGTAACAGTTGAAAAATATAGCTCTGAAAAAATCCGGAAGCCTTCATCAGTGCTCATCTCCTTCACTTCCACTCCTGCTTTTTCAGCGTGACGCACAGAATAACGCGTGTTTTTACTACACGCAGCAAACATAGCCTCTTCGTCGAGAGAAAGGTCTACTTCTTGGTTCCACTCAGTAAAGAGCGGGTGTGATGAGACACGCATTCCGCGAAGCGCGAGAATTCTATCCTTCCCTTCTATGGCAGTCACGTACGGTTCCCATTTTATAAAAATGATTTTTTCTTTTTTGGCCCACGCGCGGATATAGTCGGCGGTTTCTTGAGATGGCACAAGGGAACGCGGAACATATCCTATAAAAAGACTGAGCTTGGGAAGCTTGTGTACTGTCATTTGATACACACAAGCGAGCTCATCATTCTTATATTCACCAAAACGCACAACACGCACGCCTGTTTGCGCGCGCATCTGTCCCCACTCATACGACTGCATGGGATGCGCGGCGAGGCGATTAAACTCTTCAGGAGAAATGGTATCGAGTATCTGTGTCATTATTTTGTATATTCAGGCGCGTTCATAACGACCCAATCGAGGAAGTCTTTGGCCGCATGCTGAGAGGCACCAAGACCACTTTGTGGGCCACGTTCAAACATGACAACAAGCGCATAATGCGGATTTTCGTATGGGAAAAATGCCGTCATCCACGCGTTGACTTGCAGGCCACCTACGCCGACCTGCGCAGTACCCGTTTTTGAAGCAGCAGTAAATGGGAGTGTTGCAAGAATCTTACCCGTACCTTCGGTCGCACCGAGGCGCATGCCCTCGTGTACTATCGTGTAGTACGAATCTGGAAGATCCAGTTTTGTTTCTTGTACTGGCTCATCTTTGAGAATATGTGGCGTAACGAGCGTGCCGCGTGTAGCAATAGCCGATACAGCGCGCGCCATTGCAATTGGAGTAACTTGCACGCCATACTGCCCAATAGCAGTGTTGTACGTGTCTCCAATACGCCAGACTTCACCATTAAATTTCTTCGATTTCCACTCTGGACTCGGAATAATACCTGACGTCTCTCCTGGAAGATCAATACCAGTCTTTTGATCAAGTCCGTACATCGACATGTATTTGCCGAGATTGTAAATACCGAGCCCTTTCTGGGACTGATATCCACCCCCTACTTCAAAGAAGTAAATGTTTGATGAGACTGAAAGAGCATGCCGCATATCGATCCAGCCGTTGTTTGGATTGTAGTCACGGAAAATTCCGGGGTGCGCAGGATCGTACGGGTTTGGCACTGTGATATATCCGTGTGCCAAAATTTTTGTAAGCGGATCAATTACCTTTTCATTAAGCACGCCCATGGCTACGTACGGCTTTACGATAGATCCAGGAGTAAAGAGTCCTGAAATAGCACGATTAAGGAGCGGTGTCTGAGAGCTCGTTAGATAGGTGCGAATCGTAGCCCTGTCTTTACCAAGCGACATGATGTTGGAATTGTATTCAGGGTAGTTGGTCATAAGAATAACTTCACCCGTGCGTACATCCATCATTACAGCGGACGCACTACGAAATCCCGCACTGCGAATATATGCAGCAAGTGCTTCGTGCATACGCGCCTGTAGTCGTGAATCAATCGAAAGTGTAAGGTTGTCTCCCGCAACCGGCTGATTGACCACTGCTCCACCCTGTACAGCACCAGCGATATCACGTTCGACAATGTTTGATCCATTTTTCCCAGACAGTCTGTCGTTGAACATTTTTTCAACGCCATCTTTTCCTGTGACTTCTGTCTGCCAATAATTACCAGACTTATCTTTCTGCGGATATCCTACGTATCCAAGCACATGAGAGAAACCATTACTTGCAATATATGAACGTAGACCCCATGGAGTATCTTCTGTTTTAGTGTTATTCCACGCGAGTAGCGTGCCATTACGGTCATAAATATTCCCACGAGAAGAAAAGAGTGGCTCACGACTCAGGCTATTTTTCTCACTCTGCGCTTTATAGACATCACCACGCGCCACTTGTAACACCCACAAGCGTCCTGAAAACAAAAGTACAACAGCAAAAAATACAATCCCCACAGCACCGAGAGTACGCTTCGTAATGGGACGCTCGAGATGACCTTCAAACTGCTGCGTGTCGAAGTCAGGCAAGTTTTTTGAATCAAGAAAAATCTCATCAGGTGATGCCGATGGATCGTAATAACGAGAACGCGTCTTTGATTTGATTTTCTTGATGACTCTATTCATAGATTAGTTTCGGAAAAAGATACCTCGTAGCCACGTTGAGAGTACGAGCGCACCTAGCGCTGCAAGTGTCATTACATATGGGAAATGGAAATACCGCGCGAGCGAAACTCCATACAAGACGTCGTGAATAAAAAAAATCGGCACGAGCTCATACAGATTGTGAAAAAGGACAAGGCCTATCAAGGCTAAAGCAAGTGTGAGCCAGACCGGCAACGCGCAGGCTGAAACCAAAAGGAGTGTTGAAAATAGGATGCGCAAGACCATACAATCGCATTGTATAGCCTCTATCTACAGACTGCAAATACACCCTATCTACCTCGCATTTTTCGATACAAAAACCGAAGAATAACAAAGGCAAGAAAGATACCTCCGGCATAAAAGACAAGCGGTGTACTAAAAATAAACGCTAGTGCCGTAAACCAGACGAGCTTTACATACAGAAGCGGGCCATCACCTGACATAGCTGAAGACGATGTTGTTTTCGATTGTGTCGCCTTATTTTTTTCGACAGCAGTACTTGCAGCCTTCTTACTTGCAGTAAAACTCACGGCATCCTTTGCGCGCCACGCATCAATAGATCCGACAGTTGAAGTGACAGTCTTTTTGACTGTTGGAGGTACTACTGCAGAGACTTTTTCGCCAACAGCATTTGCTTTCTCTAAAATGGGCGCACTGAAATCAGTTGTGACTTCAGCACTCGCCTGTGCCGTCATGGCTTTTGCCACAAATTTTTTTGGAAGTTCGGCTGTTTCGATTGAAGAGGAATACGGCTCGCTTGTGCCTGTCTTAAGCATGCGAGTCACTCCTGACATCGAAGCAGAAAAATTGTGATCCCCTGCCCCTATTTTGAAAATAATGGTTGCAGTCGCAACAGCGTTTGGAGCAATGGTAATAGGTTTCTTGCCGAGAAGAACATCACCATCTGAAAATACAACAATACCTGAGAGGCTTTCTTTTTCGCTATTTAAAAAAGCGGCGGAGAGCGTGACCATCTCACCTTCTTTTGGAGATTCAGGACTGAGCCATAATGGCGAATCGACAAAACCTGTCGCAGCAAATACTGTCGTGCTCATGCAAAAAAGCAGACTGAGTGAAAAAAGAGAAGCGATAAGCTTGCGCATACACATATAGTATAACGTGCTCAACGAAAAAGCTACGATTTCAAGACTGCGATAGCTTCAGAAAGAATACGTGGCCCATTTTCATACGCAAAAAGATTCTTTGCTTCCTCGTACGTGACAAAACGACATTCAAGCACCTCATCTGGAGAGGCCACGCCGGAAAGAACGGAAGTCGTACCGAGAAAAAAAGTATTCTTCTTTTTTGTCAGCACTCCATCACGAACAAATTCGTATTCTTCAGAAAAAGATACCTCCGGGATCGGGGTAACATCTGTTATTCCTGTTTCTTCCAAGAGCTCTCGTATGGCGCACTCAAGCGGCGTCTCCCCTTCTTCAATATGTCCTTTTGGAAAACTCCAACTTCCCGTTACTTGATGCACAAGCAAAAAACGATCGGCATCAGAGTCGTGTCGCACAAGAACAAATCCACATGAAAGTTCTTGGGGTTGCATATACTAATGAGGAATAACGAATAATCCAAAATACACGAGGGCAAAATTGAGTACGCAGTGTGAGATAGAGACGAGCAGTAAGTTAGGATACTTGTGATACAACATGGCAAAAAAGAGTCCGCCGACAAATGCAACTGGTAGCCCCACAATGAGTGCTGGGTAAATCACATGCATACCAGCAAACAAGAGCGCGTTAATAACAATAACAGTAAACGCATCAGGAAATATTTTACCAAGCACAGGCATCAAAAACCCACGAAAAGCAAACTCTTGAAAAAAGGAGACAACAATAAACATAAAGAGAAAATGTGTCCGTGTCCACCAATGCTGTGTGCCGTCAGCGCCTAGCCCATGTGCACTAACAACGATCACAGCAAGAGCTGCAAGCGTAGCAATAAGATAGAGCGGTAATGCTTTCCGCGCATTATGGAGCGAAATACCAAGATCTTTTTCAGTCCACTTTTCCTTGCGGATAACTCCATAAATAAGAAGTGAAAAAACAAGTAGTACGGGGATACGCGCCGCAAGCGGAATGATGCGAAAATACAAAAGCACAATTGGGAGCACGAAAAAGAACACTGTTTGAAGTGTAGCGTTTTCTACTTCACGGGCGTGACTATGTGGATGTTTACGAAACAATAATCGTCGCATTGTTTAGATATGCGCTTTTCCAGCTGATCCAAATGAGTGAATTTTTTCTTCAACAACCGCAGACACTGCGTCAATGACTTTTGGCATCAGTTTTACCACGGCAAATTCTTTTGGATCTTCTGCAAGAACTTTTTCGAGTGTTGTGCGAAACGCATAGCGCATATCAGAATTGATGTTGATCTTTGAAACGCCGATTTTCACTGCATCTTCAAAATAATGTGCGGGTGTATCGCTTCCACCATGAAGACTGATGTTGCACGATACTGTGGCGCGGATTTTTGTAAGAAGCTCTAGATCGAGCTGTTTTGGTACAGGATATTTGCCATGCAAATTGCCGATAGCTGCGGCAAATGTATCGATACCAGTTGCATCCACGAATGCTTTCGATCCTTCTGGAGTACTAAATGTCTTTTTTATTTCTTCGTAGTCGATCGTCTCAGCGTGCACATTACTTGATCCGCCGAAGTAATGTGGCTCGCTTTCAACAAGCGCACCTGTCTTTTTTGCATATTCGACAACCTCTTTTGTCGCAGCAATGATCTGCTTGTCTGTGGCATTGTGATCTGCTTGAGATACATCGATATGAATAAATTCAAATCCTGCATCAATTCCCTTTTTTGCAGCTTCAACAGATGGACTATGGTCGAGGTTGATATACATCTCAATACCATACTCCTGCTTGTAGTTGTTTACCATGTCGCGAATGTTTGCAAGACCAATCGCGTCAACCTCTCCCTGACTTACTTCAACGAGCACAGGAGCATTAAGCTTCTTGGCTGCTTTTGCAACAGCGATGAGGGTTTCCTGATTGTCGATATTAAACGCGCCAACGGCAAAATGTTCTTCGCGAGTACGGCGCATAAGATCGCGTGCACGTGTGCACAGCTCCTTCACTTGTGTTTCTGTCATAGTCATATGCTCTATAGTACCACCCTGTGTATTTTTACAAAACCAGCAATCTATGCCTATACTAAAGGCCTATGGATAGATCTGACGAACTGCTCGTTGCAGAATATAGAAATGGCTCTAGCGAAGCGTTTACTACCCTTATCGACCGCTATAGTGGTCCAATCTATAGCTTTGCCCGTCGCATGACTGGAAGTCGGAAAGACGCCAACGACATCACCCAAGAAACCTTCATCAAGGTCTGGAAGCGCCTTGATCGATACGATGACAAGAGCCTCTTTAAGCCATGGCTTTTTACTATTGCCCGCAACACTATCATCGATCATTTGCGTAAGAAAAAAAATTTTGTCTTTTCTGATTTTGAAAATGACGACGAAACAAATCCGCTGACCGACACGCTTGTTGACGAAGCAACGCTTCCCGATCGTCTCATTGAAAAAGCGGACGCTGAAGGCTTGCTCGATGAAGCCCTTTCACATATCGCGCCTGAGGATCGAGAAATCCTCCTACTCCACTATGCCGACGACCTCACGTTTGAAACAATCGGCGAATTGCTTAAAAAACCCTTAAATACCGTCAAGAGTAGACATCGTAGAGCCTTAGAAAAGCTAAGAAAATCTCTTGAAAACACATCCTAGAATGCACCAAAATACCCTTTACAAGCGTAATATCTATCAGCAAAACCCATGAACACCCACGACCTATTCAAGAATAAAAGCTACCTGTCGGACACCCCCGAGGATCTTTCGACTCGCATTGTTGCGCGTATTGAACAAGTAGCCCAGCGCGCAGACAGACAAAACCGTTATATTTGGGGCGGTGTTTCGATATTGTCGTTTTTCTTTGTGCTTGGATCTGGATGGAAAGCTTTTGGCGCGCTCGCCACATCGGACTTTGGAACATACTTCTCTCTTATATTTTCAGATACCAGCGCTGTACTCTCACTCTGGAAAGCGCTCATTCTTTCTCTTGTCGACTCCTTGCCAGTGCTTGAGTTTGGGCTTCTCTTTGGAAGCATTGCACTACTTGGATGGTCACTGCGAACATTTTCAAAAAACAAAGGTCACCTATTAGCACGAGCATAAAGACAGCATAT
>CAYTCQ010000005.1:0-3949 GCA_964436485.1 uncultured Candidatus Saccharibacteria bacterium
ACAACTTCGATCTCAGTACAGTGACCGGCCATCGCTTCATCGCGCGAGTTGTCAAAAATTTCCCATACAAGATGGTGCATACCTTCCGTACCTGTACCTCCGATGTACATTCCGGGACGCTTACGGACCGGCTCAAGACCTTCAAGGACTGAGATATCATCTGCACTGTATGAACCTGCTTGTTTTGCCATAATAAGACTGAAAAAATCCTTAATTGATAAGGGTAAAAGTATCTTTTATCCTGCGTAAGTATAGCACAAAACAGGCTCATTTCCTAGCCTGTTTTACAGCTAATTTCCACCTGCGTCAGAGGCTGGTGGTGGGGTTGTATCCCCACCTGTTCCACCGTTACCTGTACCTGCGTCTGTTGATCCTGTATCACCTGACGGTGCTCCATTGTCTCCACTTGAAGACGAGCCTGTATCCCCGCTGCTACCACTTGATGAACCATCGGTAGAGCCTGTTGATCCTGTACCGCCTTGGCTTCCTGTATCACCTGACGGTGCTCCACTGTCTCCTGATGGAGCGGGTGGCTGCGGACTTCCCCCACCTGCTTGCTGGTTGAGAATTGCCTGAAGCTGCGCCTTTGTTACACATACATCTTCAATACAAAGCTGTTTTGTTTGAATCTTGTTAGCAAAGATTGTCGCGATACCATTTGAGACACTCTCAAGATATGAGCGAATCAGTGCCGCAAGCGAACCACTGTGCGAAACATCGAGATCAGAGAGCGGTTTCAACTGTAAATCAAGCTCTTGTATTGCTTGCACAATAGGGACTGTCAGACTCGCGTAGTCAATGCCGAGATAATCTCCATAGACAGTATTGACTGAGTCAGGAAAGACAGCTTGGACTTCTTGCGCGATAAATCCAGTGTGGATTTTTGTTTGCTCGTGTCCGGAAAGCTGGTTCCATTGGAACGTGACTGGTCGAAGCGCAAGTACTTTGTCGAGAGATGGGCCGAGGTTTGTTACATTCTGTTTCAAGCGAGAGTCAGAAGTACAGTTTGTTGCTCCGGTACCCGTACCGATCACACAAGTCGTACCTGATCCAACCACCGTAACATCATCACTAAAGCTAAATGCATGACCACTACCGACTGCATCAAAAGTCACAACACCGGTTGAACCAACAGTAGCTGACAGGTAGTTAGATGTGTCATATCCAAGACGAAGTTGCTCTGTTGTTTTAATCGCATGAATGCGCGCAGAAACTGTATTTGTACCCGTACCGATACCCATATCACCTGAGTTGTTTACATGGATACGCAAGTTACCGCTTCCGTCAGATATAAATACTCGATCGCTCGATGTCTCAAACCCAGTACCATCAAATGACCCGAGATATGTGTTACCAGAACCACTTGTCAGTGCTTGACCAGCCTGGAAACCAAACGCATTATTTGAACCGGCTAAGGTTGTTGCATTATAAAGTGCACGGTAACCTACTGAAACACTATTGCCTGATCCGTTATAGTTTGCCTCGCGACCAATCGCAACACTATTACTGACCGTTGCCGCTGAAGCACTATTACCAAGTGCTTGATAGCCAATAGCAACATTATGCTGTCCTGAAGAAAGAGCTCTTCCCGCGTTCGTACCGATACCGATATTTACAATAAAACCTGACCCTGCGCCGTTATAGAGTGCCTGTGCTCCAATACCAATGTTTGAATACCCTGAAGTGTTGTTATAGGTAGCTTGATAGCCTATACCAATGTTGCTGTCACCACTGGTCGTCTTATTGATTGCTTGATATCCCAAACCTACGTTTCCAAAACTGTCAGCAGATGCACCTACCTGATATCCAACAAACACGTTTTGATTTCCCGTCGTATTTGCTGCACCAGCACCATTACCAACAATCGTGTTTGTCGATACGCCTCCCGGTCCGCGACCAACAGTCATGCTTTGAATAGAAATATCTTTGTTAAATGTAAAGTATGGAGTCGTACCCGTACCACTTGTGGCGTACGCAAGTACACCTGTTGACGAGACAGTATGTTGAATATAATTCGATGCGTCATATCCAAGACGAAGCTGTTCCGTGGTTGCGATGATGTGCGCTTTAGCAGAAGCAGACGTCTGTGTTCCGATGGTAAGAGTACCCGGGATAGAAGTGTTATATGAGGACGTACCCAAACGGATCTGGCTTGCCGCCGTAGTTGAAGATGCGTAGCCGATGGCGACTGAGTAGTCAAAGTTTGCGGTCGAAACCGGCGTAAGTGCCGCGGCATACTGATTGCCCGTAGTGGATGCATAACCCAGCGCAAGCGCAAACGTACCGCTTGCAGTTGCCTCTCTACCAAGAGCATACGCACTGTTTGCAGAAACAGAGGCACTGTATCCCAGAGCCATTCCATAAATAGACGACGCACTTGCCGCATTACCAATTGCAACAGTCGCAGTTGAAGAACTTGGCGCAATAGCTAAGCTACTTCCAGAAGAAACAGTAAAGGATGTATATGCGGTAGTACTATATCCAAGACGAAGCTGTTCCGTGGTCGAAATGGCATGGATACGAGCAGAGACAGTATTAGTACTTGTACCAATACCCATATCACCCGAATTGTTTATATGAACACGCAGGTTACCATCGCCATCAGAGATGAATACGCGATTACTCGACGTTTCAAATCCAGTACCATCAAATGCGCCGAGATATGTGTTTGATGCACCCGACGTGACAGCAGCACCAGCTCGATATCCAAACGCTTGGTTTGCAGAACCAGTTGAAAGATTTATTGCTTGATGACCAATAGCTGTGGTGTTGCTTGTACTCGTGTATGTAGCACCTGCACCTGCACCGACAAACACATTCTGTCCACCTGAAGTAAGTGCGAGTCCAGACTGTTGGCCAACAAATACGTTGTTATTACCTGCCCCTATAGCATATCCAGCACGATAACCAACAGCGACATTCAAAAGACCTGTTGATGATTTAAGTGACTCAGAACCTACGGCCGTATTCCCATAGTTGTTGTTGGTATACAAAGACTGATAACCAACAGCAACGTTGTCATTTGAAGCACCGGCCATAGTAAAACCTGCTTGATAACCGATAGCAGTAAGCTGATAGCCCGTTGTATTCGAATTAAGAGCCTGCAATCCAAATACTGTATTTGTTGAAACACCTCCAGGACCTCGTCCAACAACAAGACCACTTATTGTTGCATCTTTATTGAACGTAAAATACGGAGTAGACCCCGTTCCACTCGTCGCATACGCAAGAACACCCGAAGAACTCACTGTGTGTGAAATATAATTTGATGCATCATACCCAAGACGAAGCTGTTCTGTTGTTCCCACAACATGTATCTTTGCAGATGTTGTCGCAACACCGATGCCAAAATTACCGCTTGCATCAATAAGAGCAAGACGTGAGCTTGCACTGTTCTGCCATTCCTGAAGATTCCCAGACTGGCTCGCAAGCCCACGAACAATGAACGCCTTGTCAGATGAGGTTGCTGGATTAACTACTACGGTTGGATTGCTCCATGACAGCAATGTTCCTACTACACCGTCAGAGAGTGCACGATTGGCAACATCAACAGAAGATGAGCCGTTGGCAGAGTTCAAGCGTCCTGCTGACATACTGATGAATGTATTACCACCACCATATGAAATGTTACCTGAGGCATCTACCGTAAATTTTGATGACCCCGCAACTTTTGCATCGATTAGATTTCCAGTAAATCCACTTGCAGCATTGACGCCAAAGCCGGTTCCACTCGTTGACCAGTTTGTACTTGTTGTTCCTGTTGGCTCAACAAGCAAGTGTGGCTTAGTTGTGCTTGTTGTTCCACCAGTAAACCAACTTCCTGAAAGCGAAACAGACGGCGTACTTACTGCACTGTTTGATGAAGCAATAAGAATTCCTGTAAGTATTTTATCCCCCGCAAACGTCTGCGTACCAGTTGTGACAAGACCGCGCGCAGTAGCAGATGCAT
>CAYTCQ010000005.1:4049-14961 GCA_964436485.1 uncultured Candidatus Saccharibacteria bacterium
TGTTTGTCCAGGGGTAAATGGACCTGTTGCTGCGAGTGCGTAGGCACCGAGGGAGCACACAAGGAGTGATCCAAGAGAAATAACCAGAGCTCTGTTTTTCTGGCTTATGTACTTCTTTATTTTTTGAAAAAATGATTGCATCAAGGACGATGAATATAAAGAGGTTAGAGATCGGGCACGTTACTATTATACGAATAATCTCTAGGTATTCCTAGAGATTATGTGTGAATTTCCATCTATATTTTACAACGACATTTTTACGAAGCAGGAGCTTCTGAAGATCCCCCATCTGTGCCTCCATCTGTACTACTTGGTGGAGTACTTGGGGTAGTAGAATCCGTGCCTGAAGAAGTGTCTGTTGTAGTATTTTCCACGGTATCGCCACTATTCTGCGTATCGGCCGGCGGTGTAGTATTTCCATCTTGCGTATCACTTGGTGTTCCATCTGAACTTTGCTGATCCGTATCGCCAGATGATGGTGAATCATTTGATGGCGGCGTATCTTGCACGGGAATACTTGCGCGAGCGCCTACAGACTGCACCATCTGCAAGAATTGTGCTTCGGTTACGCACACAGCACCAACACACAGTTGTTTCGTATCAACAGTGTCACTATGGATATTTTTTGTGTAAATATCTGCGATTGTATTCGCCGCATCTGCCAAGAATTTCTTGATGAGTGATCCAAGTGAATTTGGATTTGCTGTATCAAGTGATGTGAGTGGAGTAAATTTCAGATCGAGATCTTGGACAGACTTTACGAGAAGCGGTGTAAGTTTTGAATAGTCCACCATCCAGTAACCCGTCGCTTCATCGATCGGCATAGTAACGGCTTGCGGATAGATTTGATAAAGCTCTTGCGCGATCACACCGTGCGTAATTTTATGCTCTGGGTCTGCTTTCCACGTATAATCACGGATCTGGATTTTCATGAGATCGTCGATACCAAGAGCAGTATTTACAATATTTTCCTTAAGGCGTACGTCAGATGTTGTGTTGTACGCAACCGCTGATGAACCAAAGGTAATGGATCCAATTGCAGTACCATCACCATCTTTAAATCCAATGAGTGTTGAAGGACCCGCGGCCGTATTGTCATCAAGACCAGACTGGACAAGAATACCATTTCTGTTTGCATTATTACCATCATTAAAGAAATATCCTGCATATCCTGAGGCTGAGTCTGTTTCAACATCCATGCGAGCCGATATTGTTGCCGTGCCTGTACCAATTCCGACATTACCAGAGCTATCTATACGAAGGCGCGCATTACCTACACCATCGGCGAGGAATATGTTACTACTCACAGTTGCAAAGCTCGTCATGTCATAGCTACCGATCACAACATTATTTGAACCAGAGGTATTGTAGTAACCAGCATTTTTACCGATATACACATTTGTAGAGCCAGTACTTGAAAAACCAGCCTGCTGTCCAATGAACACGTTGTGGCCACCAGATGTAGTGGAGTTACCAGCCTGAGTTCCAAGTGCAATGTTTTCTGTACCAGTAAGACTGTTACTCATTGTGTTTCTACCAATAGCTACATTGTTTGTACCAGTACTTATACCGTAACCAGCTGAATACCCAAGGAAGACGTTGTAGGATCCTGAGTCAAAGTTTTGTCCGGAAGCATATCCAATAGCTACGTTATACTCACCTGTCTGCAAATAGTACCCAGAAAATGCACCCACCAATGTATTACCTCCATTGCCTGAAATTGGGTGCACTGATCCAGCCACCTGTGATCCTATAAAAGTATTATTTGAAACCGCCCCAGCATTCTTACCTGCCTGCCAACCTGCATAAAAGTTGTCATTACCAGTACTTAAATATCCAGCCTGATAACCCACTGCGGTGTTTTGCGTGCCAGTAGTATTAGAGCGTAGCGCCTGCGCACCAATGGCGACAGTATAGCTAGCAGTGTTCAAGAGAGCCGCCGATTGACCGACAGCCACACCATAGTTACCAGTCATTGCATTAAGGGCCTGAATACCAATGGCGGTGTTATCAAAACCTCCTTGCTGTAAAGTCTGATAACCAATGGCTGTATTTTCACCTGCGCTTGTAGGACCACTGCTTCCGTTCCATAGTGACTGATAGCCAATAGCTGTGTTGTAATATCCATCGGTATTTGCGCGACCAGAAGATGAACCGAGAAAGGTATTTCTATAACCTGTCGTTGTCGCATTACCTGAAAGATCACCTATAAACACGTTATCATCTCCTGAGAGACTCGCAACGGAACCTGTTGAAGCAATAATGCTTCGACTAGCTCCGAGTTTAAAATATGCACCATTGAGTGTTGAACTTGTGGTGACCGCATCAGAGAATGTAAACGCTGATCCCGAACCGACCGCATCAAACGTTACGCCACCAGTGGAGCCGACTGTCGTCTTATAATAGTTTGAAGAGTCATAACCCACACGAAGTTGTTCAGTTGTTGAAACAATATGTACGCGAGCAGAAGCGGTTCCGGTATTCGTACCAAAATTAGTATTACCATTGCGATCGATTGTCATCGCAGCAGTAAGAGAACCTGCCGTACCATTTCGAGTGTAAAATTGCATGTCACCTGCACCGGTTGCACCACCTGAGCTCACGTAAATCTGGGCTACGCGTCCACCTGCGGTTGCAGTGTAAAACGGAATCGCACCCACATCACTTGATACACCAAGCGCCCCACTAGTGTTTTTAAATTCAAGCGCCGTCATGGCCGCATTTTCAAGAGTAACCGCCAGTCCGGCCCCAATATTGTTTGGAGAGCTAGTACCAATACCTACTTGACCCGTAGAACTAATATACATTCCCGTATTCCAGGTAATATTCGTACCTGCCGTACCGCTTGATGCATAACGGAATAAGTGCGCACCAGATGAGATGGCATAATTAGCAACATTAGCAGTAGCAACATACTTCCAGTTTGCGCCATCAAAATATGCATTTTGACTCAGGCCAAGTCCGTTACCAGTACTACCCGTAAGCACGAGTGAGTTGATACTACTCGGACCTTGAATACTGTTCCATCCGCTTCCCCACGTTGCATAGCTTGTTGTACCTAAACCAATATGTCCTGTCGTTGAAATGTTATCACTGAAATTGAATGCTGCTCCACTCCCCACCGCATCAAAGGTCACACCTCCTGTTGAACCTACTGTCGTTGAGTAGTAATTTGAAGCATCGTATCCGACACGAAGTTGTTCAGTCGTAAGTTGTGAAGTAATTCTACTTGTAAACGTCTTTGATCCCGCAAACGTCTGCGTACCAGTTGTGACAAGACCGCGCGCAGTAGCAGATGCATCAGGAATATTGAATGTGTGTACCCCAGAAGATGTAGACACATTGAAGTCAGTACCTGAGGTACCTACTGCAAATGTTTGTGTGCCACTGGTATCTCCGTTGAGTGAGTACAGGAGTGCGACGTAACAACTTGAGTCTGTAGGAAGACAGCTTGGATCTGTTGTTTGTCCAGGGGTAAATGGACCTGTTGCTGCGAGTGCGTAGGCACCGAGGGAGAAGATGAGGAGGGAGCCCAAAGCAACCGAAAGTTTTCGGTCTGTTGAAATCATATTTTTTATGAAAGATTTCAGGCTTTTTTTAATTGAGCGTGATTCAGCTAAAGGGCGCTCGATCATACCCAAAATTATACTTTATTTTCAACACAAAAACGAGAAAAACTGTGTATATCAGCGTACGTCCCAACCTTGATTTTTAAGGCTCAAATAGATGCCATCCAAAAGTGGCAAAATTTCGTCATCAGTGAGTGTTTTTTCGGTCGATTGGAAGACTAAGCGGACCGCAAGGGATGTTTTTCCGTCTTTTGTAAACTGGTCAAAAATATAGGGATCACGCGCGAGAAGTTCCCCGCCTTTTTCTCTACACAAAGCAACCAGTTCTTCTGAGTTTGTACCCACCGGAACCCACACTGCGATATCACGAGTGATAAATGGGTACACAGACCATGGAGAAAAAAGCTGGTTCTTGGTGTATGGTTCTTGGTGTATGGTCTCAAGAGGCATATCTCTCGTAAATTCTTCGAGCGTCGCTTCAACAACTCCTTTTTTGTCAGCATACGCGACATGAATCGCTTCACTATCTTTTGCAAACACAGATCCGATTTCGAACATCTTAATTTCACTGGCTCCAAGAAGCGGCGCGTTGAGGCGATTCATTTCGTACGAAACTTTCAATCCATCTGAAAGATTCGCGCGCAAAAATTCTTTTCCTTTTGGTCCACGCGCGACCTCAACTGCTCCTTTTTTTACAAATGAGTACGTCATGACTTCGTTGTATCCATCAGAGAGTAATTTTTCTCGCGCAGATTGCATACGAATGTATATTTCGTTTGTCTTTGGTTTGAAATTTATTTTCGGAAACTGCGGAGTGATTTTTTCATATCCATAGACGCGTCCGATCTCCTCAGTAATGTCAGAAACACCTGACAAATCAAGCCGAAACGGAGGTACTTCAAGCGTCACTGTGTCCCCTGCTAGTTTGAAATTATAGCCATAATTTGTAAGGATTTTTTCGATTTCAACGGGTGCGATGCCTGCTCCCAAAAGGCTATTTACACGAGCGATTGAAAACTCAACTGTTTTCTTTTCTGCAGGTGTTGGATATACATCGACAACATCCTCAAACGTAGCTTCAGGAAAGAGCTCGAGCAGAAGTCCTGTCAGTTCTTTCATCGCGTATGATGCAAGCTCAGATGAAATTTCATTTTCAAAACGTTTTGCAGAATCAGAAAGTAAATTGAGGCGTCGCGCAGTTTTGCGCACGCTTGTCGGATCAAACGTCGCAACTTCAATCACAATATCTGTCGTGTCATCTGAAATTCCAGAATTTGTGCCACCTTTCACGCCAGCAATTGCGAGTGTTTTTTCTCCATCAGAGATCACCATATCAGATGACTTGAGTGAGGCAACGATTTTTTCTCCACCGACAGTTTCAAACTGCTCGCCATCTTTCGCGCTTGCAACGACGATATGCGGACCTGCAAGTTTTTTCAAATCAAATGCGTGTGTTGGATTGCCACAATCAAACATGACGATATTTGTCGCATCAACGATGTTGTTGATACTGCGCTGACCGATCGATTCGAGGTGCTTCACCACCCACTCTGGTGATGGGTCCACTTTTACGCCTCGGACAATGCGGCCCATGTAGCGACGGCAGGCTGGATTTTGGATCTCAATTTTCAAATCCGTTGGGTGAGATTCTGGCACTTTGTACATAGGTGTCGGGTCGTTGTACTTGAGGCCAAGCAATCCTGAAAGCTCTTTCCCCACCCCCATATGACAGAGGAGATCGTGTGCGCGGTTTGGGAGAATATTTAGATCAAGCACAGTGTCATCCCCGACTTTTTCAACTCCCTCCACTTCACACAAATGACGCTCAAAAACCTGCGCAGTTTTTTCTGCGTCAGGCATTTCGGGAACATACCATTTGAGCCAGTTGTAAGAAATTTTCATAATTATTTACCTATCGAGAGTGTTCTACCGCCCAAGCCGTATCACTTGTATACTTATGAATCATCCTTACCTCCTCTTCTATTCTCAATAGACAAAGAAGAACAAAAAATAATAGAAGGATTATTGCGATTTTGAAAAAATTTTCTTTTATATAATTTTTCATGGGTTAAAATTGATTGAGTCTAAGATCTCCTTGATAAAACAATCGCACATCAGGAATGCCCCACTTCACCATTGCAATACGATCAAGTCCGCCACCAAAGGCAAAGCCTTGGACTTTTTCTGGGTCAAGACCGGCATTTTTGAGCACGTTTGGATGAAGCATACCCGCGCCCATCACCTCGAGAAGCTTTCCTTTAAATTGCACAAAAACTTCTACTGACGGCTCGGTGAACGGGAAGAAACTCGGGCGGAATAAAATTTCAACATCATCGCCGAGCATTTTTGTATAAAATGCAAGAAGCACAGCTTTCAAGTTTGCCAGTGACACATCTTTTCCGATCATGCATCCATCTACCTGATAAAACTGCATTTCATGCGTAGCGTCAGTGGCCTCGTTTCGATACACTTTGCCGATTGAAATAAACGCGGCTTCAGAAATACCCTCCTCCGCACAACGTTTGAGCGCGTGCGCAGACGCATTTGTAGCGTGTGTGCGGAGCACATTTTCAGGCTGACCTTTGATGTAAAACGTATCCTGCATATCACGCGCAGGATGGTCTTTTGGCACGTTCAGCGCGTCGAAATTGAACCACTGCGTCTCAAGCTCTGGACCAGAAACGATCTCAAACCCCATGCCCAAAAAGGCTTGGTAGGCCTGCGTTTGCAGTATAGAAAGGGGGTGCTCTGAACCTTTATTTTCCATAATCCTCATACTACAATGAAGCATATGAAAAAGCTACGCGCCCTCCTTATCGTCCTTTTTGTCCTCTGTCTTGGGACAGCTTTTTATCTCGGCTGGCTCGACAACGGCCCATCGTTCGGCTTCTGGCCACTTATAAAATAGCTACTCGTACAATTTCTCAGCCAGAGCGCAGTATTCGCATCCTGTACTCTTTCCATATGTTTCGGCCTGACACTCGCGCATGATCCACTGACCACTTCGCACAAGTTCGTCGTAGTCTGCGATATCTTTTTTAAGTAGATCAATTTCTTCTTCGCCAATGTGCTTTGTATAGACTGCGTCTTCATCATCATCTTTTGCTTCAACAAAAAGTAGTTTTGACGCGCGCACGTGCGTGCCACGCTCAGCGTTTTCAATCAAATATGAGTACATGGCAAGCTGACGCATAAGCGAGCTCATGCGTCCTTCGTCATCGAGCTTCTCGATCGTGCGACCAGACTTTACACTGCCTGTTTTAAAGTCAGTCACGATCACTTCCCTGTCCTCCTCATATTCAGTCAGGTCTATTTTTCCATACAGTGACAAATGTGCCCGCTTCGGGTCTTTGTAGCTCACCGATCGCTCAGAGGCGATGTGCTCAAGCACTTCTGGCAAATATGTCTTTTGGTATTTTTTCAGGATAGTAGTTGCCTCGCGAAGCACACGAGCAGATAGTTTTTCATCTTTTACATACTCTTTTTGGATCGCATCTTGCACAACTTTTGCAAGCATGTTGTCTTGTATATCATCCCTGTACTTCAAAAGATATTCAATACCTGCATGCACAGCTGTACCAAGGAGCAGACTTTCTGTCTTGGCCTCAGGCACTTGGATCATGTTGCGAAAATACCATGTCCACGGACAGGTAAAGAAATTGTTCAGGAGTGTAACAGTCACATTGCGCTCAAAATACTGCTCGGCCACGATCTGAGCGAGATCTTCCTTGCGAGCGCGTGGCATTTTTTGCGGAAGCGCTACGAAGAGTTTTGGATCTTTTTTGAGAATGATATCTTCTGTTTCTTCGGCTGTTTTTCGTTCGACATACACATCAGGAATATCTGAAAGAATGCGCGCTTGCTCAAGATCTCCTCCAGAATATGTCTTTTGTGATGAAGAAATATGACAGCGCTCCTTTGCTCGCGTGATAGCCACATACAGCTCGCGCCGTGCGGCAAGCTCATCTTTTTCATGCACTGCGTCGGCCACTTTTTCGGGCAGTGCAAATCCCATGCGCTTACCTCGCATAAGGGAGGCTTCATCGATATGACAAATCCAAACATTTTCATACTCAAGACCCTTTGATCCATGCAAGGTCTTTACATGCACGCCGTGTGTTTCAGTAAATACAGCAAGCGGTACTTCGTGCCCATAGTGCTGGAGACGATCCAAATAGGCGAGGAATTCTACAAGTCCTGCGTGCGGATGTTTTTCAGAAAATGCAGACGCAAGGTGTATAAACGTACGGATCACTTCTACTCTGCGCGCGAATACATCGTGATCATCCGGATCGGTGAAGAAAAGATCTTCGCCAATTTTCTGCACAAGGCCTTGCACGCCAAATGCTTGGGAAGCGGAGAGAAAATCTGACAAGCGCATGCCGAGGCGCGCGATTGGATCGCTCGGTAAAACTCCACGTGAATATGCGATCACTGTCTCAAGTGAAAACTCGCGCATCTTTGATTGGCGGAAAAATGCATGCGCAGAAAGTGGCGGGATTTCCATAACGCCATCGAGCATAAGCTGTGAGAGCGCCACTGCATTGTATGGATCGGCAAGTACGGCCAAAATATTTCGGACTGTCTGTGTTTCTGGCACGGCAAAAAATGAAGCTACACCACCGTGCGCGACAGGAATGCCAAGACTACGAAGTGTATCAATCGCACTTTTTACTTGATAGTTTTTAGGTACTAAAATGGCGCATTCTTTAGGTGCTGTTCCCTTTTGTATAAGCTCTTGTATTTGTATACCTGCATAAATGATTTCATCGCGCGGATACGCACACTCGGATATCTCTATCTTATGCGCACCGTGTTTACCCGCGGCATGAAGTTTGTCAGTTGCCATTGCGCTTGAAAGCAGAGATTCTGCCGCATCAAGGATAGTCTGACTTGAGCGATAGTTTTCAACGAGCGTGATGCGCTTGGCTTTGCCAAACATATCTTGAAAGCGCGCAAAGTGTTCGAGTGATGCACCGCCGAAGCCGTAGATAAGCTGACGATCATCTCCGACCACAAAAATATCTGGCTTCGGAACATCACCCCAGACTGCTTCAAGGAATGCATTTTGCACGCCACTTGAGTCTTGGTGTTCGTCGACATGCACATACAGATGATTTTCCCGCACATCAGCTCGCACGTCTTCTGACTCCTGCGCCAGTTGCACGGCATACGCAAGCACATCATCGTAGTCCATAAGCAGGCGCTCATGTTTTGCTTCTTCGTATGCCTCATAAAACGCAACGACTTCCTTTGTACGCATGAGTGACTCTATTTCCTTTTCTGCTTCACGTTTGAGCTCGCCTTTGCGCGCGCCTTTTGATGAGATATTGTTCGGATCATTTTTGATGCGCTCGATATCTTTCTCAACTTCAGCAAGAAAATCGTCCGGTGACATATTCTCGCGCTTGAGCACAGACATGAGTGACTTGAGCTCGCTGAAATACTTTGCGCTGTCTGCGCGTGGACGAATATGTTTCCAGTCAGATCCTTCGAGAATCTCGTCGATAAGCGCTACCGCTTCTGTCTCACCGAGCAGTGTCGGAGCTGCATCAAAATCAAGCAAGTTGTAGTGCTTTTCAATAAGACCTATGGCAAAACGGTGGAATGTCGAAATATATACCTCGCTTGCGCGTGATCCGACAAGACGAAGCAAGCGTTCACGCATGGCGTGTACACCGGCGTTGGTAAATGTTAGACACAAAATACAATTCGGCTGGATACCTGTTTTTTCAATGATGTTTGCAATGCGGAGCGCAAGCACCTGTGTCTTTCCTGTCCCAGGACCAGCCACAACCATCACCGGACCATCGATCGCGTCGACTGCCTCCTTTTGCTGTTTGTTTAGTTTTTTATATTCCTCAGCAAAGTGCATAGATTAAGAAACAGGTAGCTTTGTAATTTCCAAAAGTACCTTCTCTGTTATTTCTTCAAGTCGTTTAACAAATTCGTACCGACCTTGATTGTCGAGGACATATTTGTAGCGAGGATGACTGAACCCGTATTGATTTACAGGAGAACGCTCTTCGCCTTCTTTTGGGTTTGAAAAGTCATCCATAAGTACTTCGATACTTTTTTTGAGGTCATCCGAAATAGGAGCCTCATTTTTAATCGCATCAAGAACAGAGAGCATATTAGCTACGTTGCTCTGCTGAAGTTTATTTGATTCATAAAAATCATACAGTGGACGATGCGCTACTCCATTTTCATCGGTACTTGTTTGAATAAAAAGAGCATCACGAATTTCTTGTCGTGGCACTTTATTTATGACACCGTGGTCATTATCTTCAATGGAGTCTCGAAGTATTGGCCCTTTCATTTGCATCAGCAGTATTTCATAGTAAGCCTGAAGATCTGGACGAATAGTATTAGATGATCTAAGTTCGTAGGCATTTTTGTCTTGATACACTTCATACTGGGCGATATAACCAGCTTCTTTTAGACTGGTTGCCAGTTTGTTATCAATTTCTATTCTTTCCTGTACAAGATTCTTCTGTTCATTTATTGGCTGCATTTTTTCCATATCTACTTCAATAGTTCATCCCCTACTTTATAAGCCTCACCTGCCCCCATAGTAACAAATACGTCGTTTTCGCCCAGTCCGACATTCCTAAAGAAATCTGTAGCTTCTGGAAAGCCCGCAAAGGCTTTAGCGCCCTGTATATGCTCTGCAAGGAGCTCTGACGACACGGTCGGATCTGGAGCTTCACGGGCAAAATAGATCGGTAAAAAATACACATGATCTGCTCCACCAAAGGCCTCCGTAAATTCTTGAAATAGTGCCTTCGTGCGCGAATACAGATGTGGCTGAAAGAGAACGCTAATTTTTTTGTCTGGATACAATTCACGAAGCGCCTGCAAACTTGCTCGTACTTCAGTCGGATGATGGGCGTAGTCGTCATATACTATCGTACCTGATTGTGTTGTTCCCTTTTTCTCAAGTCTGCGCCATGTGCCAGCAAACTGGGCAATGCCAGCTAACGCAACAACTGGATCAACACCAAGCACGTCGGCTACTGAAAGTGCCGCGGCTGCGTCTTTTCTATTGTGCTCACCTGCAACGAGAAGCTTCGGCACATTTGGAAGATACGCCGTATAGTCCACAACTCTGATCTTTGCGTCTTGTACCACTTGCATCGTAGCAGGATCGTTTGGGTCACACACAACAGCAACCTCTGTTTGAGACAGAAGCTCTTTAAACGCGCTCACTATATCTGCAAGGTCTTTATAGTAGTCGAGATGATCAGCTTCGATGTTTGTAATGACAAGCACCTTTGGATGAATATTTAAAAATGATCGTTCATACTCACAGGCTTCCACAACAAAATGCTCACCCTTTCCGA
>CAYTCQ010000006.1:0-14783 GCA_964436485.1 uncultured Candidatus Saccharibacteria bacterium
GGCTTACATGAAGGCAAATTTCCCTGTTGAATACATGTGCGCCATCCTCTCTGCTGAATCGGGTGACGTTGAAAAGGTAGCTGAAATTATTGCCGAGGCAAAGATGATGAACATCACCGTGCTTCCGCCGGATATCAACGCAAGTTTCGGCGACTTCACTGTGGTAGACAACGGCACAGACCCAATGCGTACGTCTCGAGATGCGGGCGTTATTCGCTTTGGATTTTATACGATCAAAAATCTCGGTACAGATATCGCCGATGCTATCATCAGCGAGCGCAAAGTAGGCGGCGCGTTCACCTCAATCACCAACTTCCTCGACCGCATCATGCATAAAAATTTGAACAAGAAGTCGCTCGAAGCGCTCGTAAAGTCTGGAGCGATGGATGCCTTCGGTGAACGTGGTGAGCTTCTTGCAAACATGGAAACAATGCTCACATACAACAAAGAGCGTCAAAATGTGGGCAATCAGACATCACTCTTCGGAGAAGATACTATGTCGATGTCACTGCGTCTTGAAAAGTCAGCACCTGCTGAAACAATGGAAAAACTCAAGTGGGAAAAAGAATTGCTCGGACTCTATGTATCAGGCCATCCACTTGAGCGTTTGCGCGAGCGTATTGAACAAAGTGGCAATTCAGTCAAAAAAATCCGCGAGGAAATCAAAGTCGGCATGCCTGTCACCTTTGCCTGCATTGTTGATGAAGTAAAAACAATCATCACAAAGACAAACGAGCGTATGGCCTTCGTAAAAATCACCGATCTGACGGGTACTATCGAAGGTGTCGTCTTCTCAAAACCATTTTTGGAACTCCACACTGTCATCGTTGTTGACGCCACGCTTGCCGTCCAAGCCCGCGTAACCGAACGCAACGGCGAAAAAAGCCTCGTCATCGAAAAAGCCAAGGCGGTATAAATAACACTCTGTCAAATGCATCCCGCGCATTCTCGTGGTAGGATTTCCCTATGACCCCAGAACAACTTGCCCCAGCCCGCCATACCCTCGCCCACCTCTTGGCACAGGCGGTCCTAGAGCACTATCCAAAGGCCCAGCTCACGCTTGGCCCAGCCGTCGACAACGGCTTTTACTACGACGTCGATTTTGGAGGTGAAAAAATATCTGACGCCGACCTTGAGAAAATTGAAACAACCATGCGTAAAAATTTGCCCGCATGGACAGCCTTCACGCACAAAGAAGTCTCAGCAGACGAAGCAAAAGCAACATTTTCTGGAAACGCATACAAAACTGAACTCATTGAAGAAATCGCTACACGCGGCGAAACAATCACGCTCTATTCATGTGGTGGCTTTACCGACCTGTGCCGTGGAGGACACGCAGAACACCCTGCCGAAGAAATCCCTGCCGACTCATTTAAGCTCGATCGCGTAGCGGGTGCATACTGGCGTGGTGATGAGAAGAACAAAATGCTTACTCGCATCTATGGTCTTGCATTTGAAAACAAATCAGCACTTGATACATACATCTTCCAGCAAGAAGAAGCCAAGAAACGCGATCACCGAAAGATCGGTAAAGAACAGGGTCTCTTTATTTTCTCTGAGCTTGTTGGAGCAGGACTCCCCCTTTGGACTCCAAAAGGTACAATCATCCGTGAACTCCTCAATGACTATGTCTGGGAACTACGTAAGGCAAAAGGGTATGAAAAAGTAACAATTCCCCACATTACAAAAAAGGAACTCTACGAAACATCTGGTCACTGGGCAAAATACGCGGATGATCTTTTTAAGATTCATACTCGTGAAGATCATCTCTACGCAATGAAGCCGATGAACTGTCCTCACCACACACAGATCTTCGACAGTGAGCAGCGCAGCTACCGCGACATGCCACATCGCTACGCGGAAACAACGATGGTGTATCGCGACGAACAATCTGGAGAACTTTCAGGACTTTCACGCGTGCTCTCTATTACTCAGGATGACGCGCACGTATTTTGTCGCGAGAATCAGATTGAAGAAGAAGCAATGGCAATTTGGGATATTGTCGAGACATTCTATAAAACATTTGGATTCGAACTCCAAGTACGCTTTTCTCGTCATGATCCAAAAGAGATGGATAAATATCTTGGTGGAGCTGAGGTCTGGGCAAAAGCAGAAAGTGCGCTCCAGAAACTCATGGAAAGCAAAGGCGTCACATGGATCGATGGCTTGGGCGAAGCAGCATTTTATGGACCAAAGATCGACTTCATTTCTCATGACTCAATCGGACGCGTACTCCAAGTAGCAACCATTCAGCTCGACTTCAACCAGCCGAAAAACTTTGGGCTCGTATGCACCAATGAAAAAGGAGAGCGTGAACAGATCGTGATGATCCATGCCGCGATCATGGGATCTATCGAACGCTTCATGTCTACACTCATAGAGCACCTTGCAGGAGTATTCCCTGTCTGGCTCTCACCTGTCCAAGTAGCCGTCGTGCCAGTCCTTGAAGAAAAGCACGCGGATTACGCGCAGGATGTCGTTGCCACACTTAAAAAAGCAGGCGTTCGCGCAACACTTGAAGTCGGCAAAGACTCTCTCGGCAAGCGCATTCGCGAAGCAAAGAACAAGAAAGTGCCGTATGTCATTGTGATCGGTGACAAGGAAAAAGATTCTGGGATGCTCACCATAGAGACTCGCGGTGAAAAACTAGAAGGTATCTCACTTGGAGATTTTACAGAGAAACTCGCGCAAGAAATTTCAAACCGCACTCTCAACTAATAAAATAAAACCTCTGCCTAGGCAGAGGTTTTATTTTATTTTTCGTTTGCAATAAGCTTATTGATGAACCGTGCGGTAGATCCTCCCATTACTCCAGTACCACGAGAAAGTCCTACTGGGGCGAGAATATCTTGCGCGTGTGCCTCTTGGAATTTAATAAGGGCTCGCTGAGTAAGAACTCCGAAGTATTCCGTTTCGTTTCCAGAAGACCCAATACCATCTTTTGCGATTATAAAACCATGATCATTAAGGAATTGCTGAAGAAGCTTCACATTTTTGTTTTTCATACCCAATTTAAGAGTAGGTACGAACGTTACATTTCCATATCCGCCACCTGTCCTTCCAGATGAAGGAGAAGGGCTTGGAGCTACTTGCGCGACCTGTGGCTGAGTGAAAAATGCTCCTCCTGTCGGACACATAGCTGAGCGAACGGTCAGATCCTGACTTGACCCCGCATTGCTTGCCGCGTCTGTTGAAAGTGCTTGGAAGTGATAGATAGTGCAACGATTCAAACCTGAGACAGTCACCGAGTGATTTGTGACTCGAGGATTTGTATCTGTTTCCGTTGTTGTTGTTCCGTATGAAGTTGTTGTGCCATACGAAACACGAGTTGACGCAGCTTCATCGGTCGTCCATGTCACAGTGATATCTGTTCCTGATGCTGTTGCTGAAAGTGATGAAAAAACAGGTGCTGCGACTCGTACAATAAAGGCAACGGATCCTGAATTAGAAGCTACATATCCTGAATCAGACCCTCCATCATCAAGCGCCTTGACGCGCCAATAGTACGAGGCATCTGAAAGCGTCTGATTTGCAGAGCCGGTCGTATATGTCCCCGTTCCAGCAGATTGACCGATAGTAAATGTGGTACTTCCAGCTGATGTGCCGAGCGCAGATGTATAGTCAACAACAGGTGAAGTAAAGCTACTATTTGTTGCAACCTGAATTCGATACTGGATCGCATCTCCATCATCAGCGTCTGCGGTCAAAGTAAATGTGAGCGATGGCTGATTGTTGTTTGTGCTTGCACCGGTACCGCTCAGCGAAGATGGAGCGGTGGGAGCTGTGTTCGTAGCACCAGAGAATTTCGCAAGACGTTGCTGTCCATAGAGTTCTGCTGCTTCTCCAATGAAAGCCCCTCCGACATAGAGAGTACCTTGATTGAAGGTCATAGAAAGTACGTTATTCACATTGGTAAACGTTGGTGCAAAGTTTGGATTAAACGACAAAAGTGATCCACTTGATACTGAATAGGCCGCCAAACGATTGCGAGTTGTGCCATTTGTTGTTGTAAATCGTCCACCAATATATACGGCGGTGCCAAAACTTGGGATTGAAATTACGCTTACAGTATTGGATCCACCTGTATCAAAATTTGGATCAAAGCTTGTTCGAGTACCAGTGCTCGTGTCAAACGCGGCCGCAAGATTGCGAGTCGCTGCAGCGTTGTTGACCGCAGTGAATAGTCCACCGGCATAGAGAGTGCTACCAGTAACAGCAACAGCCGTTACTGAGTTGTTTACATTCGGATCAAAGCTTGTGGCAGTGCCTGTTGTTGTAATATCAAATGCCGCAATACGATTTCTTGTTGTACCACCATTTACTGTCGTAAATGCTCCACCCACATAGAGAGTATTCCCTGAGAGAGCAAGAGCACTTACCGTGCTACCCATATTCGGATCAAAACTTGTGGCAGTACTAGTTGAAGTATCAAAAGCCGCTAAACGGTTACGAGTAGTTGAAGTGTTTACTGTAGTAAATGTACCTCCAGCCACAAGCGTGCTCCCTGATAGGGCAAGAGCATTCACTGTTCCGTCGGTAATAGCCGCATTAAAACTCGTAAGCGTTCCAGTAGTCGCGTCCACCGCGGCTAAGCGTGCGCGTGAGGTACCACTGTTTACCGTTGTAAACGATCCGCCAATATATAACGTCGAACCATTTAACAACAGTGCTGTAACCGCAGCACTTCCCAAACCCGCGTTGAAGCTCGTCGGAGCTCCTGTTGTACCATCAAGCGCGGCAAGACCTGTACGAAGCGTTATGTCATAGACTCCTCCACCACACACAAAAAGTGTTGAGGCTGAGACCATGTAGAGGTTAGTAACTGAAGCACCGAGATTCGGATTAAAGCTTGTTGCTGTACCTGTTGAGGTATCAAAAGCGGCAAGACGACGCCGTGTTGTACTGCCATTTACCGTTGTAAAAGATCCCCCAACATAAAGGGTACTTCCTGAGATTGCAAGTGCCGCGACTGTACTATTCACATTCGGGTCAAAGCTTGTTGCTGTACCTGTTGAAGTATCAAAGGCAGCCAAGCGATTGCGTGTCGTACTACCATTTACTGTTGTAAAGGCGCCACCTACATACAGTGTGGTTCCATCAAGTAACATAGCCGCTGGGTTGCCTCCACTCACGTTTGGATCAAAACTGGTAAGTGTTGTCGAAGCAACCGATGTCACATCAAAAGCGGCAACGCGATTGCGAGTAACAGACCCTCTACCATCAGGATTTGCTGTCGTGAATGCTCCACATACATACAAAATGTGCGACGAAAGAACCATGCAGTTTTGGTTTACCTGATTACCCAAACCCGGTGACCATGTAGAAATTACAGCTCCGGTTGTCGCATCAAAAGCAGCAAGACGACTAACTGATGGTCCATTAATTGACCCGCTTACAAAAAGTGTACTGCCATCAATTGCAAGATTAAGGATCTGACCGCTTGTTATGTTGGTTGACGTAATAGAGAATTTAGAAATATTTGCACCTGTTGTTGCGTCAACAGCGGCAATGCGACGATCGATACCACTAGCACCAACTCGCGCGAAGTCACCTCCAATATACAAAGTACTGCCTGACAAAAGCATTGCCGTAGCACCACCACCGTTTGTAGTCACAGCAGGATCATCAATATCGACATCAAAGTTTGGATCAACTGAGTAGTCTGAGAGAATGTGCGCTATTCCATAACGCGTCAAATTTCCTGCTTTTGTAAAAACACCTCCAACATACCAGCCGCCGTTACCGTCAGAAATGACTGCTCGGACTGTTCCATTGATACGCGCAAGGGAAAGATCTGGAAGACCGGTCGAGGTAGAAAACAAGTTCGCATTGCCCATTTGTTTGCCGATATTACTAAATGTACCACCAATATAGACAGTACCATCAGAAGCAGTCGCAACAGCATTTACTTGTCCATCGCCAACAGAATATGTAATGGAAGAGTTCGGAGTACTAGAAACAGCCGCATGCGCTGGAGTAACAAAAAAAGAACTGCCGGAGAAAACCTCCACAACAAGAAGAAGTGTCGCAATCAATTTATATGAACGTATAGAAAAAAATCTCATGTAAATCCAGCGGTTAATATGAACGAGACTACTGTTCAAGAATTGTACTAAATTGATTCAAATCAAACAAGTGTAAACCCTTTGACTTCCAGCTACCGCCACCGTATATTTATAGTATCTTTATGTGGGCAACCAGTCTTAAACTACCTAAATCAGTATTAGCTAAAATACTCCTATTATTGCCACTTACGCTTTTACCCTCACACGCACTTGCCTACCCTGTTATACCCGGAAATTCAACAACAGCAGTTGTAGCTCCATACGACACCCCTGTGTCTGGTACTGGAAACATTGGTATCTCAACGACTGGATATCGTGAATATTTTACCTACGCAAACAAATATCGTATTCGTCAAACAGGTACCGTTACTCGTGTTCGTTTTTATGTTGACAGCCCTGCAAACGTTACTGGTTTGTATATAAAAATTTGGCGTTATGACAGTGTGTCTGGTGGGTTTGATCTTGTTGGAACAAGTAACGACATTTCGGGCTCACTCACCGCTTCAGGATTTAACACCATAGATCTTTCAAGTCCTATTACAGGAGTGCAGGCTGGCGACTACTTTGGTTTTCGTATTGAAGCATCTGGTGGTGGTACGGCAACACCGTTTGTTGATCATAGTTTCAGCAACGCAACAATGTACTACACGCAAAACAGCGCAGCCTCAGCCTCAGATTTTAACTGGGTTGGTCAGTCAGTCGCTGGAACATCCCGAGCGGTTCCAATACAATTGTATATGACTGCACCACAGGTTGTATTTATTGGTGACTCTCTCGTGGCTGGACACAGGCTGTTTAATAGTTATCTTGAGGCAAGTGTCGCAGGAGAGCCGAGCGGAACAATCCCCACACAATTTGCTGCAACAACTTCATATAGCTACCAAAACATGGGTATTGGTGGCCAATCAAGTACTTCTATAAAAAATCGTTTTTCTGCTGACGTAGTAAATGCCTCTCCGCGAATGGTAGTTGTAGTAAATGCTGGAGCAAACGACAATGTTCAAACAGGAGGAGCAAGCGCAAAAACAACCTTCCTGAACAACTGGACAACAATGCTCAACTTGGCACAAGCAAACAATATTACGTTTGTGGCAATTCCGATCATGCCAGAAACATCTTTTTTCACAAACGCAGACAACGTCGTCATTGATGACTGGAATGCATCACTCCGTACGCTTATATCAAGCTATAGCAATGCAACCTACATTGACGGCGCATCCTACATTGGACAATTTAGATCTGGTGGATCAGCCGGGAATTTGTGGGATCTAAATCCTTCGTACGCGGACAGCGATGGAGCGCACCTAAATTCAACAGGTTATGGAGTGCTCGCTCAAGCCATTGTTGATGGTCTTAAACCTCGCGCAACAATTACAAACAATTTTTCAACATGGCAACGAGGCAATGTCACCCTTAACTACACACTCTTTCAGCAAGGTGACGCGAATACGCTCAATCTCTCTCAAACGGCAACGTCGGGTGTCGAATATTCAACAGATGGTAGTACGTGGTACGACGCAACAGATGCCGGTGGCTCTTCTGAAGGGTTAACAGGTCTTGCAAGTTCGCAAACAGGTACAGCTCATACATTTATATGGGACAGTGCGGCAGATCTTCCATCAACAGAAGATAGTAGTGTTTACCTACGCATTCGCCCTCGCGACAGTACAGACAGTGCAACATCATGGCAGACAACAAGTGCGTTTGGGATTGACAACGTAGCTCCATCAGGAGTCGGCGTACCGAGTTTTGGAACAATTACAACTTCTTCAATAGAAATTATCAAACCATCTGCTGTTACAGAGGGAGGATCTTTGTATCAGTGGCAACCGCGTCAAAATACGACAAGTCCGCTGGGTCTTATATCTGTTTCAAATACCGCTACCGCTTCATCCCTCTCAGCAAACACACAATATACATTTGATGCGCAATATAAAGATTCTAGCGGTAATACTTCTGGCTATGGCACAAGCGTAAGTAAATATACCCTTGCGCCTGATCCAACAGCACTTACCGCAACAGCAAGTGGTACAAATACCCTTCTGACAACCGGACGTTTTGCAAATGATACTTCGGGATCATCTGGGTATTATTTTTCACGCGCGGGAGCAAATTCTGGCTGGATACAAACTCCATCATGGCAAGACACGACAGCAAATGCCTGTGATATGTACACATACACTATAAAGTATCGAAATGGTGATGGTGTGGAGACAAATACTCAAAGTATAGATAGTAGACGCACTGTCTGTGGTAGCCGTGGTGGTGTGCCATCGATTGCTCAAGTATCCAAAGGGTCGGTATCACCGCTGGTAGCGCCTACGCAACCAGTTGCTCCTTTGGCGCCAATCACTCCTGTTACTACGGCAGTATCTACAAAAGCACGAACAGTTGCTGAAATAAACAATATTCAGGCTCTTCTTGCAACAAACAAGACACTCTATCCTGAGGGGCTTGTAACTGGTAATTATGGTCCCCTAACTCGAAGAGCTGTCGAGCGTTTTCAGCTCACATATGGTGTTGTTGCATCAAAAAAAGATGTGGGTTTTGGAATCCTTGGACCTAAAACAAAAGCAAAAATTGCTGAGGTTTTTTCAACTAAAAATACCTTGAATCTAGCTAACCAGACAAAAACGTGCGCCACTCAAAAACCATCAGAAGGCTGCTAGAAAACACAATCGCCCTTCTTTTTATTAGTGGATATTCTGCAAACTTTCAAAGACAGCGAGTAGGCGTTGTTTATATGTATGTTCGGCGATTGTGCGCTCGTAGCCAGCCTTAGCGATCGCAGCACGTTCGTCTTCATGCGCAAGGTAGTATTTGATCTTCTCTACAAGCTCATCGTCTGAGTCGACAATGACCATTTCTTTCCCGTTTTCAAAATATGTTTCAAGATCATCAGCTCTGCGAGTGATAGTAAATCCACCTGTTGCTGGTATCTCAAAATGCCGAGCCTTGATCTGTAGAATGTTGCGAAGTGGCCACGAACGCAGATTTTGAAATACATGAAAATCGGGAACAATTTTTGTCAGAGATCTGCGCAGGAACAAGCGCGCAATCGAATCTTTAGAAAACATCCCAGGGGCTGAATTAATCGCGAGATTGATCTTACTTGAAGCAAAGATGCGAATCATTTCTTTTTGCGGCACGCCGCCTT
Organism: uncultured Candidatus Saccharibacteria bacterium; assembly: GCA_964436485.1. Lineage (GTDB taxonomy): Bacteria > Patescibacteriota > Minisyncoccia > Phycocordibacterales > UBA9973 > CAITQP01. The sequence continues at coordinate 9,223 of CAYTCQ010000006.1, forward strand.
CTTTCCAATCACGCCCGCGGACATATACATCGATACCGGCATCACGCAGTTTTTGGATAAGCTGTTCTCGTGGCTTACTCCACAGACCAACAAAAGCCACGTCATGGATCGGCTCTGCCTTCAGGCTTGGATTGTAGAGCGAGGTATCGGCTGCCCATTGACTACGGATGACATTTTTGACGCCATGCACGTGATAAATTGCAGGCGCTTTGCTGTATGTTGTTGCAACAGCAGTAAAGTACTTTGCATACCGAAGCGAGTAGTTGTAGATACGCCAATGGTCATCCGAAAACCACGCCAGTGTATTTGTAATCTTAGACATAGCCTTGATGGTCTCTGGTAGCAATTCGTCAGTATACATAAAGGCAAAGACAAGGTCTGGCTTCTCATCTTCTACCATTTTAAGAAGCTTTGCATTCCACGCCTCCCTACCAAGAGTAAGGATCTCATCAAAAGGAACGTGTGTGATTGAATGTCCTTCTACTTGTTTAAGCGCATGGAAAAAAGTCTCATATTCAAAACTGGTACCTTTTTTCTCTTCATATTCGTTGAAATGCATTCCTATAAAAAAGATTTTCATATGGTGATGTTGGTCTAAGGTAATAAGTGACCGTGGAATTATAGCACGCGCTTTTCTAAAGACGAGAAACCTGTATTTGACTTATATACAATAATATGTTACTATATGTACGAATCTTTTATCTTTCATAACAATTAAAAACACATCAAGTGAAAAGTTCGATTCAACAATTCCTTACCCTTGCGGAAGAACCCCGCTTCAAAGGTTGGCCCCTTGTACCGGGCAGCATTGCAAACGGATCAAAAATTGATTTTTTTGGTAGCACCGTTACTTACCAACTCCTCGTCGATGGCGAGGTGAACAACTACACTTCTATTATCAGAAGTTTTGGCTGGGCTGTTGTCTTTGGCGTAACCAAAGACAACGAAGTAATAACTCTCTGTCAGTGGAAACCTGGTGTAAACCAAGCCTCATGGGAGCTTCCTCCCGGCGGTATCGGCAAATTACCCTCAGGTACTCCAATTGAAACGATTACGGAATTAACCATTGCCTCTTTCTTAAAAGAAACAGGATACGGGAACGGCAACTGGAAACCGCTGGGCAAGGTAATGATTGAAACCGGCAAGTATCGCGGTGCATCAATCGATGACCATGGACTACCGGCCTACATGTTCCTGGCAACTGATCTGGAAAAAATTGCTGACGCGCGCAACCCAGAAAAGAATGAAATCATGGAGACCATAATGGTTCCCTTGAATGAATTCCCTGCCGTGCTTGAATCAGGATTATTTACTGAAGCAAGCGCCGTCCCCTGTGCTCACAAAGCATTGGACGTGCTGGCAAAAAGGAATGCTAGAGTAGAAGTCGGATCACTTAAACTTGAGTCTCAGGACACCCGACGCACTATTTCTGAACTGAACTACACAAATGGCTCATGCGCATTACTTGATGTACACGATGGTAGTAAGCCACTTGGCCAGCACTATCACAAAAACAAGACTGAAACATTTCTGGTTGTACAAGGGTCAGGTACGGTACGTACTGCGGAGGTTGACGACGAGGGAATGATCATTGGGGACGTTATGGTAACTTCCCTTACTAAGAATTCTGTTGTTGTTATTCCACCGATGCATACGCACCGTTTTGATTTGGAAATCGGGACATCTATGGTAATGATATCCTCTACTCCATTCGATCCAGACGATATGCTGGCCTGCCCAATCAATGTGGAATAGTTTTGTTTTTATCTAAATTAAAAACCCCCGCACATAATGCGGGGGCTTTTTTATGCGACATTCTTCAAAAACCAATCGTATGCGGACTTGATTCCTTCATTAAGCGGCATTGTGTGTTTCCATCCAAGCGAATGGAGCTTGGAGACATCGAGAAGCTTACGGGGAGTACCGTCAGGTTTTGTAGAATCCCAGACTATTTCCCCTTCATATCCAACAATCGCTTTCACAGTCTCGGCGAGCTCTTTGATTGTTACATCTTCGCCAGTGCCTACATTCACAATACTGCCGTCATTGTAATTGTTCATTAGAAACACAGCCGCATCTGCAAGGTCATCCGCATTCAAAAATTCACGCTTCGCAACACCGGTACCCCAGAGCATCATTTCTTTTTTGCCTTCTTTCTTTGCCTCATGGAATTTGCGGATCATAGCTGGAAGCACGTGCGAGCTTGTGAGGTCAAAGTTATCATTCTGTCCATATAAGTTTGTTGGCATGAGACTGATGTAGTTTGTCCCATACTGTTTGTTATATGACTGACACATCACAATACCGGCAATTTTTGCCACTGCGTATGCTTCATTTGTAGGCTCAAGAGCACCTGTCATAAGATATTCCTCTTTGATTGGCTGCTCAGCAAATTTTGGATAGATACATGAGCTACCAAGGAACAGGAGTTTTGTTACCTTGCTTCGGTACGCACTGTCTATAAGGTTGGTTTCAATGACAAGATTTTGGTAAATAAAGTCAGCTGGCTGCGTACTATTTGCCATAATACCGCCCACTTTTGCAGCAGCGACAAACACATACTCTGGTTTTTCAGTTTCAAAAAATGCGCGGACTGCTACCTGGTCGAGCAGGTCAAGCTCGGCGCGTGAACGGGTAATAATATTTGTATACCCTTGTTTTGTGAGCGCTCGAACAATAGCGGACCCAACGAGACCATTGTGCCCCGCAACAAAAATTTTTGAATTTGGATTCATATACTTACTTATTTTTTAACGCTTCCTGTATATCATGCTCGACCATGATACGTACCAATTCTTCAAATGAAGTCTTCGGCTCCCACCCAAGTTTTTCTTTTGCTTTTGTAATGTCTGCTACAAGATGATCTACCTCACTTGGACGGTAGTATTTTGGATCAATTTCTACATACTTTTCCCAATCAGAGATACCGATGTGTTTAAACGCTTCAATAACAAGGTCTTTTACTGAGTAGCTTTTGCCGGTACCGATCACATAGTCATCGGGTGTATCTTGCTGAAGCATGAGCCACATAGCCTCACAATACTCCGGCGCATATCCCCAATCGCGACGAGCGTCGAGATTACCAAGATAGATCTTTTGAGCCTTGCCTGCCTTGATATCTGCCACACCCCGCGTGACTTTCTTCGTGACAAACGTACCGCCACGACGTGGAGATTCATGATTGAAAAGAATTCCATTGCAGACAAAAAGACCGTACGAATCGCGATAATTACGAGCAATGTTACATGCAAATACCTTCGCGCAGCCATACGGACTGCGTGGCAAGAATTGCGTATTTTCATTCTGTGGAGGAAGCGCGGATCCGAACATTTCAGATGAAGAAGCTTGGTACACTTTTATCTTTTTTCCTGTCGCATCTTGAAAATCTTTTACCGCATCAAGCACGCGAAGCACACCTACACCCGTGATGTTTGCAGTATATTCAGGTATCTCAAATGAGACCTTTACGTGACTCTGAGCGCCAAGGTTGTATATCTCATCTGGCTGAATCTTGTAAATAAGCTTGCGAATGTTTTCAGCGTCAGAAAGATCTCCATAATGAAGATGGAGTCTGCGTTCTGGGTGGTGCGGATCTTGATAAATGTGGTCTATGCGTCCCGTCGAAAACGAGCTGGTGCGACGAATAGTACCGTGTACTTCGTACCCCTTATCCAAAAGGAGTTCGGCCAAATATGAACCGTCCTGTCCTGTTATTCCAGTAATGAGAGCTTTTTTCATATGATTTGGATACTAGCAAAAAGAAATTAGATATCAATCTCCGCCATCTTGGCGTGTGTCTGAATAAATGACTTACGTGGCGCAACATCGCTACCCATGAGCATATCGAATACACGGTCTGCTTCAGCTGCATCGCCGATGGTGACCTGCTTGAGCACGCGACGAGCCGGATCCATTGTTGTCTCCCAGAGCTCTTCTGAGTTCATTTCTCCAAGACCCTTGTAGCGCTGTACATGGATCTTTGTCGTCTTACCTTTGGCGTCTTTTGCAACAACAACTTCTTCGTTTTCCTGTGCCTCGCCTTCTGCCATTTCTTCTTCAGCGCGAGCAAGCATTTCGTCAAGATTTTCGTCCTTAATACCCGTGATCTTTACCTTCTCTTCATCAGAGTACGCGTAGAAAACTTCTTTGCCTTTTTTGATCTTGTAGAGCGGTGGCTGAGCAATATAGATATATCCTCCTTCAATGAGCGCACGGAAGTGACGGAAGAAGAGCGTGAGAATAAGCGTACGAATGTGGGCTCCGTCCACGTCGGCATCGGTTGCTATCACTATCTTATGATAGCGAAGCTTTGAGATATCAAATGTGTCTCCAATAGCCGTACCCATGGCAACGACAAGATTTTTGATCTGCTCTGACGCAAGCATCTTATCGAGACGCGCGCGTTCAATATTGAGGATCTTTCCACGAAGTGGAAGGATGGCCTGCGTGCGTCTATCACGACCAGTCTTTGCTGTACCACCAGCCGAGTCTCCCTCTACGATGAAGATCTCTGCTTCTTCAGCACTCTTTGTCTGACAGTCGGCAAGCTTTCCTGGGAGTGTCATGCCTTCGAGCGCGCCTTTGCGAAGAACTGAATCTTTCGCAGCCTTTGCGGCCTTGCGAGCACGCACTGCGAGAATAACTTTGTTTATGATCGCCTTCGCATCATCAGGGTGTTCTTCAAGGAATGATCCAAATGCATCACCAAAAGCTGTCGCCACTGCACCTTGCGCTTCTGGTGAACCGAGTTTGCCTTTTGTCTGTCCTTCAAATTGAATCTCGCGAAGCTTTACTGACACGACAACAGTCAGGCCTTCAAGCACGTCTTCGCCTGTGAACGCACCATCAGATTCTTTAATATATCCTTCCTTTTTTGCGTATGAATTGAGAAGACGAGTGAGCGCCATCTTAAATCCAGTCACATGCGTACCGCCTTCTGGGTTGTAGATGTTGTTTGCATACGCCACGATCTTTGGCGACATATCGTCCACATACTGAAGCGCGAGCTCAACGCCCACCTCTCCTTCTTCTTTTTCAATATAGAAAATACTGTCGTGGATCGTCTTCTGGCTGCGGTTGTAGTATTTGACGAGCGAAACAAGTCCGCCTTCAAAATAAAATGAGTATGATGGAAGATCGATACCGAGCTCAGTGAAATAAAAGGCTTCATCGAGTTTCATTTTGCCTTCGTAGGCACGCGCATCGATCACACGAATAAGAAGTCCTTTCACGAGATACGCCTGTCCACGGAAATGGTTGACGATTGTATTCCAGTCAAACTTGAGATCTTTGAAAATTTCTGTGTCAGGCTCAAATACTGTGATAGTACCGTGCAGTTTTGATGCACGTACCTTTTTGACTGCAGCTTTTTTCTTGCCACGCGCATATTCCTGCATGTAGACACCGCCATCACGATGCACCATAACTTCAGTGTATGAAGAAAGCGCGTTTACCACAGAAGCACCCACACCGTGAAGACCTCCAGAAACTTTGTATCCATCTCCGCCAAATTTTCCACCGGCATGCAGTGTCGTCATGACAATTTCAAGCGCAGATACTTT
>CAYTCQ010000007.1:0-13225 GCA_964436485.1 uncultured Candidatus Saccharibacteria bacterium
CCATTTTGCACATGGTGCGTACATTTCGCGATGACGACATTATTCATGTGGCAAACAAAGTAGACCCGCTTTCAGATGTGGCCGTCATCAACATGGAGCTCATTCTTGCCGATCTTGAAGTTGTAGATAAGCGTCTCGGTACAAATTCTCGTGACGCGAAGCGTGGAGACAAAGAAGCTGTCATGCTCGAAGGTATTCTCGAACGACTTAAGACTGCACTTGAAGCCGAAACAATGGCGCACGCTCTTTCATTTGATGAAAAAGAACTTCCGCTCGTAAAACAACTCAACTTGCTTACCATGAAGCCGATGCTCTACTGCTTGAACGTATCTGAAGCATCTGAAAATGTGGCAGATGAAATAGCAAGTGGACTTTCCGGTCCACACGTAAAAGTCGATCCTGTGTTTGAAGCAGGTTTTGATAATCTCATCACTGCTGCGTATGACTTGCTTGGCCTTGAAACATTTTTTACGACAGGAGAGGACGAGAGTCGCGCGTGGACTATAAAAAAAGGAAGTACTGCTCCGATCGCAGGTACTGCTATTCATACAGACTTTAAAGACAAGTTTATCCGCGCTCAGGTTATCAACTGGCAGGAGCTTTTGGATGCTGGCTCATACGCCGATGCACGAGCCAAAGGAAAAGTGCGAACAGAAGGGAAGGATTACATAGTGCAAGATGGTGACGTTATTGAATTCATGATTTAGAGACTAAAAGCTGACATACGCGTCAGCTTTTAGTTTGCTTGACCTCTTTTATAAAATATCGCATTATTGGCCCGATAACATATTCCTTAACTCAATCAAACTGTTTTCAATGAAGAAGCTCCTACTCGTGCTCACCCTGTGGGCCTTTTGTAACTCGACTGCGCATGCGCAGATGAAAATTGAATCTTTTACGATTACTCCCAATCAGGCCTGTCGTGGTGATATTGTCACCCTTGATTTTAAAACATCAGGTCTTGTGACACACGCGTATTTGCTCGGTAAAGAAAAAGAACCTATTCTGATTTACGTTACTGACTCAGTAGGCCGTATCTATGTGCGAGCATCACTATCGGCTACATATCATCTGACCGTCTATGATGCACTTGGTGGAGCATATACCGATACAGCATCGCTTACTGTAGTGCCATGTCCAACAACGGTACCTGAAATAGCACAACCTGTATCACATACATTTGTATATCCAAATCCGTGTACCGATCAGTGTACGATTACGCGCAAAGGTACTTTTACTGCCCAGCTCTATGATGCAAAAGGCTCTGTGCTTTTTACAGAGATGGCGACTGATATGACTCTATTTGATCTATCAGACATTCCAGCAGGTTTGTATTTTGTGTCTGTGTCATCAGAAGGGAACAGAGAGATTGTAAAAATAGTGAAAAGCAATTAGCCACAAGCTATGTAAAAGCCGCCTTGAATTTTAAGGCGGCTTTGTTAGTATCTGCTACGTATGAAGATTGAGACTATTCTCAAACAAGATGGTATCGGCGTGCTCCCGACAGACACGCTCTATGGCGTGGTGGGAAGCGCGCTTTCAAAAAAAGCAGTACAGCGCATCTACGACCTGAAAGGACGTGATGAAAACAAGCCGTTCATCATTTTGATTTCGCACATCGGAGATCTTGCGCTCTTTGGCGTAAAACTTTCAAAAGAGCAAGCGCTTCTTCTTAAGAAGCTTTGGAGTGAAAAGCGACCGACGTCAGTGATCGTGCCTGTTACGCAGAAGAAATTTGAATACTTGCATCGTGGCACACATTCGCTCGCGTTCCGTCTGCCAAAAAACAAATCGCTCAGCACGCTTCTAAAAAAGACAGGTCCACTTGTGGCGCCAAGTGCAAATCCGCAAGGAATGACGCCTGCAAAAAATGTGACTGAAGCAAAAAAGTATTTTAGTACAAACGTTGATTTCTATCAGTCAGGTACAAAAAAAGAAGGGAAGCCGTCGAAGATTGTGTCACTTCTAGGTTTGCAGCCAGAAGTGCTTAGAAAATAAAACAACCGCCTATTAGTTGGCGGTTGTGTTATTTTTAGTGAATTTCCACTAATTTTTTTGAGCGGGACATAAATGTCGCATTAAAGGGGAATGTTCTAAGTTCACTCTTTTTTATACAAGCGTGAACTTTTAATCCCTTGTCACAACCATTTATGATGGTTGCTGTCACAATAAGATGTGAAGTGTCTTTTTTTGTGATGGTTTCTTTAAATACAAGTGAATCTTGCGATGTGTACTTATTGATCGGTGTGATGTTGGTTGCTGTGACATCGTACCATTTATAATCACTGCTAAGAGATAAAAGCAAGATTACAACAATAAGAAGGGCGACCCCCATGTTTGGTATTTCCCCGAGTACTTTTTTAAAAGAAGGCATAAGTAGTATGTTTTATTTTTGTGTATTATAGCATAAATACTTGCTATTTGTCAAGTAAGCCCCATTCTTAAAAAACACCCTGTATTATCAGGGTGTTTTTACGTAGGGGATGATTTTTAGGCTTTAGTATCAGTTTTACGTTTGATCTCGCTGATCTCTTTTCCAAGCTCTTTGAGTGCGACTTCGATACGCTCAAGTGTTGCGGTATCGATGGTTGTTTTTGTTGTTTCGGATACGATCTCCTCTTCTTCCTCATTGATCTCTTCAACGTCCTCTTGAATTTCATCCACATCTTCTTGAATGTCTTCCACGTCTTCTTGAATCTCGTCGATATCCTCTTGAATTTCTCCGACGTCTTCAGCAATTTCTTCAACATCTTTTGAAACTTCTTGGAGCTGCATATCTTGGCGGTTGACGCTCATTTGGATGAAGATGGAAAGATAGATAGCTTCAAGTGAGACGACGGTTGTGACAATGAGCAAAATACGGTTGAAATCAAAACCGAGGAAATAAAAAAGAAATGATCCGACAAAAAGGGCGGTATGAAAGACAAGCGACGTTGAAGAACCGATCCAGTGTGTTGCTCGAAGTGAAATGTGTTCGATGAATGATTCGTTTGGTCCGCGTGGTGGAGTTTTATATGTCATAGCGGTCGGTTGAAGGGAAGCACTACTTAGTATACCATGTATATGTTACTAGGTAAGATATATTTGTATGGAAAACACACACAACAATCAAAAATTGCATCCCGCTTTTTTCTTTCTATCACTTGGCACAATAGCTGCACTTATTACATCAGTCACGTCATTCCTCAGTCTGGTATTTGAGGCGCTCAATAAAGAATATCCCGACGTTTTGAACGCGCAGTATCAGTATGGATACGCGAGTTATTCGTATGACAGCATGCGCGGAGCACTCGCAACACTTATTATTGCGTTCCCAATCTTTCTTACACTTTCATATTTCTGGAAGAAGATTGCGCAGAAGGGCCTTGGTCGCGTGGATGAAATCATTCGCAAATGGATGATCTACCTCATGCTCTTTCTTGCATCGATTGCGTGTGCGATCGACCTCATCATGCTCGTGCGCTACTTTGTTTCAGGTGAGATCACCACACGCTTCGCGCTCAAAGTTGTCATGGTGCTCATCACAGCTGGCATGGTTGGCGTGTATTACGTCTTTGAACTTCGCGCGCAAGGTATCAAGTCTCGTGCAGGTCTCGCGTTCTCTGTACTTGCAAGCGTGCTCGTACTCGGCGCTATAGTTTACAGCTTTATGGTCATGGGTAGTCCTGCGACACAGCGCGCGCTACGCCTCGATGAGAAGCGCGTGCAGGATCTCCAGTCAATTCAGTGGCAGGTCATTAGCTTCTGGCAACAGAAACAAAAGCTTCCAAAAGAATTGTCCGATCTTGTGAATCCAATTTCTGGCTATTCTCTTCCTGTAGATCCTGAAGTTGAAAAAGGTATGAAGTATGAATACATACCAACTGGTGCGATGAGCTTCCAAGTGTGCGCTACATTTGCAAAACCAATGCCGAAGGGCTGGCAGGAAAATGGCGGCTATGGTGTCGTCCCAATGCCGATGATGGAAGATGGTACAGCTACTTCATCTCGACCATATTCTGGCGGTGTGAATGAGTCGTGGGATCACGAAGCAGGTCGTACATGCTATGACCGCACAATAGACAAAGACTTGTACCCACCATACGGAAAACCAGCTATTCAATAAGCGTTTCAAAAAACCCTCGAAATACCGAGGGTTTTTTGTTATACTCCGATTTATATATGAAGGAATACGACCATCTGAAAATCGAGAAAAAGTGGCAGAAGGAGTGGGCTGCAAAAAAGACCTACAAAACCCTTCCAGCAAAGGCTGCAAAAGGGATGAAGCCATTTTATGTGCTCGACATGTTTCCATACCCATCTGGCGCGGGTCTGCATGTTGGCCATCCACGCGGATACATTGGATCTGATGTCGTTGCGCGCATGAAGCGCATGCAGGGCTTCAATGTCTTGCACCCGATGGGATATGATGCCTTCGGTCTTCCAGCTGAGCAGTACGCACTTGAGCACAACATCAATCCCAAACAAGCTGTTGCAAAGAATGTTGCTACCTTTGAAAAACAGCTTTCTATCATCGGCCTCTCGTATGATTGGTCGCGCAAAGTAAATACAACTGACCCGGCATACTATCGCTGGACGCAATGGATTTTTTTGAAAATTTATGATTCTTGGTATGACACAGTAAAAGAAAAGGCTCGTCCCATTGCCGAACTTGAAAAGATATTTGCAAAGTCGGGTAGCGCTGGCGCATCTGCGTGGCATACCTACACAGGTACGTTTTCCGCCAAAGAATGGAAAGCAAAAAGCACGCTCGAAAAGCAGCAGGTGCTCATGCAGTATCGTCTTGCGTATGAGGGTTATTCCGAAGTGAACTGGTGTCCAAAGCTCGGCACCGTACTTGCTAATGATGAAATCGTAGATGGACCAAACGGTCCAGTGTCGGAGCGTGGCGGCTACCCGGTAGAAAAAAAGACGATGCGTCAGTGGTTTATGCGCATCAGCGCGTATGCAGATAGGTTGATTGAAGACCTTGATGCGCTTGATTGGCCGAACTCAATAAAAGAAATTCAGAAAAACTGGATTGGCAAAAGTCAGGGAAGTCAGATTCGTTTTGCGCTTGAGGGCGGCGTGGGACACATTGAAGTATTTACGACCCGTGCAGATACGCTCGCCGGTGCAACCTATGTGGTTCTTGCGCCTGAACATCCGCTTGTAGCAACACTTACTGCTCGCGTTTCAAATAAAGAGGAAGTAGCGATGTATGTTGCTGAAGCAAGAAAGAAAGACGACGTGGCGCGCACGGCCGCAGGTAAAGAAAAAACAGGCGTAGTGCTCAAGGGTGTACATGCTATACATCCGCTTTCAGGAGAGGCTTTGCCTGTGTGGGTTGCAGATTATGTGCTCGGCGGCTATGGTACCGGTGCAGTTATGGCTGTACCTGCGCATGACGAGCGTGATTATGCTTTTGCAAAAAAATATAATTTACCGAGCGTACAGGTGATTGCATCAGACGAAGAATGTTTTACTGAAGATGGCACATTGGTGAATTCAGGAAAATATTCGGGTCTACCATCAGCTGAGGCTCGTGTAAAAATTACTGAAGCGGTGGGTGGTACACTCGTCACAAAATACAAACTTCGTGACGCAGTCTTTGCGCGCCAGCGCTATTGGGGCGAGCCGATTCCGCTTTCTACTGACGCAGAGGGTGTTATTCATACAGTTCCTGAAAACAAACTTCCGCTCGAGCTTCCCGCCGTAAAATCATACGAGCCGACAGGCACGGGCGAAGGTCCGCTTGCAAATGTACCTGCCTGGAAAAAGGCAGGATACGAGACAAACACCATGCCGGGCTGGGCAGGCTCTTCGTGGTATTTCCTCAGATATATCGACCCAACAAACAAAAAAATGTTTGCTGGTAAAGACGAGCTTGCGTACTGGTTCAACAAGAAAAAGCATGGCGGTGTGGATATGTATATTGGCGGAGCCGAACATGCCACAGGCCATCTTTTGTATTCGCGCTTTTGGCATAAAGTACTCTTTGACTATGCTCTTGTGCCTACAAGGGAGCCGTTTGGTACCCTTCGCAACCAAGGTATGATTTTGGCTGGCGACGGCCGCAAAATGAGTAAACGCTGGGGTAATGTCGTCAATCCAGACGATACTGTAAAAACATATGGTGCTGACACGCTCCGCTTGTATGAGATGTTTATTGGACCGTTTGATGCAAATCAACCATGGCAAACGGAAAGCATTATCGGCGCGCGCCGCTTTATCGAGCGTGTGTGGCGTTTACAGGCAAAAGTCACGACAGCAAAAATCACGCAGCCGGTATATGAAATGGTTTTGCATAAAACTATTCAAAAAGTCACTGAAGACATTGCATCGCTTTCATTTAATACGGCGGTCTCGTCAATGATGATTTGTTTGAATGAAATGGAAAAAGCAGACGAGGTAAGACTTGATGACTTTAAAAAGTTTTTGCAGATACTTGCACCATTTGCATCACATGTGACTGATGAGCTCTGGCAGATCTATGGAGGCAAAAAGTCTATTCATGTGTCTGGCTGGCCTACATATGATCCAAACAAACTCGTCTCAAGTACAATTAAGATCATGATTCAGGTTAACGGCAAACTCCGCAGTGAAATGACAGTCGATGCTGACACTGTGCAGGCCCAGATCGAAATGAACGCCCTTGCTGACCCTAAAGTACAGGCCTTCATACAAGGAGCGACTCCAAAACGCATTATTTATGTGCCTAATAGGCTTGTGAATATCGTGCTCTAGATACGCCTATCATTTTCGGTATTCGGCGCTATAATGCTTGTATTAGCAATTAACATGGCGTGCCTATTTATATACCAATGAAGAATTCTCTCGTGTGTGACCGAATCTCCCTTACAGTGCTTTCGTTTGCAACCCTTTTCAGTATTGTCGGATTTATTCCCGGAGGCTTTTTGTCTCTCGGTCTCATTAAGGGGTTCGTATTTTGTTTGGGTGTTCTCGTGTCGTTTTCTGTCTGGCTTCTTGGACGCCTGATTGCTGGATCGTTTACGATACCGCGCTCAGCATTCTTTCTTGCGCTTGGAATTTTTGTGCTCGCCATGTTTCTCTCTGCGCTTCTTTCAAGTACGCCGACACTCTCGTTCTTCGGAGAGTCATTTGAGCAGGGAACATTTGCTATCCTCCTCTCGTCTTCACTCGCCGTATTTTTGGCAGCGAGTTTGTTTCGCACGCAAAAGCGAATCCTAACTTTTTTTGCAGGATTCTTCCTTTTGTATATTATGCTTGCGCTCTATCAGGTCGCGCATTTAATTTTTCCAAACGCAACAGCTCTTGCAACATTTGGTAGTAAGGTTGCAACACCCGCTGGTCTCTGGAGTGATTTTTCAATCCTCTCTGGTGCAGCACTTGTTGGGTTTATGCTCATGTTTGAATTCCTTTCGCCGTCACGCCTATTCAAATTCCTCGCTATTCTTGGAAGCATACTCGCACTTTTCTTTATCATGGTCTCAAACAGTTTTCTTGTGTGGGTGCTTGTCGGCCTCTGTGGTCTTTTTACCCTTATCTACAAACTTGTTAGTAATCGTCTTACTGAAGGAAGACGATTTCCAGTATTTGCTTTTACTCTCTCGCTTATTGCACTCTTCTTTATTCCGATGGGAGGCTTTTTTGGGGGGTATCTCTCACAAAAACTTGACCTCGGTTTTGTTAATGTAAATCCAACAGTGCAGGCAACAAGTCATGTTGCGTGGCGATCTTTAAAAACAGCTCCACTTTTTGGTGCAGGTCCAAATCGGTTTCTGGTTGAGTGGCACGCGTATCATCCACAAGCAGTCAATTCACACACTTTATGGAATGTGCCGTTTAATTTCGGATTTAGTTTCTTCAGCACCGTAGCATTTCTAGGTGGAATAGTGGGACTACTCAGTGTCATCTTTCTTGTCCTCATGTTTATCTACGAGAGTATGCGCAAGGCCTTCATGTTTTCTTCAGATGGTCTTCGCCCGATGCTTATTTTTAGCACGTTCCTCCTCTCGTTCTACTTCTTTGCAGTGCTTGTTACGACTGCACCAGGTATCTCAATTGTTGCGACGACGTTCCTTTTTGTTGGAATACTTTTTGCAGCGCTTGTTGATGGTGGACGTGTTTCTGAAAAGACAATTGCGTTCTTGAATGACCAGCGAGCAAGCTTCTTCTCAATTCTTTCAATCGTCATCTTGATTTTGTGCTCGGTAAGCATGATGTATATGACGACAGAGCGTGTTGTTGCGACCATTTATCTCAATAAAGGTTTCCGTGCTGTAAGTATGGGAGATATTCAAAAAGGTGATGCTCGCTTCGCGCAGGCCGCCTCTATTTCGGATACTCCACTCATCGAGCGCACTCGCACCGCGCTTGCTGTGCAAGCACTTAATAAAATTTTGAGTAGCCCGTCGTCTTCACAAGATGTAACAAAGACGGCTGTGCAGCAGGCAATCAGTGCTGGTAATATTGCTGCGCGTGCTGCGATCGCACTTGATCCAAAAGATATTATGAATTATCTCAACCTCGGTGATCTGATGCAGATGCTCGTACCGCTGAAGGTAGATGGCGCACTCGCGTCATCAAAAGATGCGTATGACCGAGCCATAAAACTTGCACCGCACTATCCGCTTCCATACTTCTCTCTTGCTGAGCTCTACTTCAACGCAAACGACAACAAGACAGCGCGTACTTATATCGATCAGGCGCTTGCAGAAAAGCCAAACTATACAGAAGCCTATTTCTTGCTCGCGCAGATTGAAATCGCAGATGGAAATACTCAGACTGCTATTCAGCGACTTCAGGATGCAACGATCGTCGACCCAACAAATCCAGATACGCACTTTGAACTCGGCCTCCTTCGTTATCAAAACGGCGACTACGCGGGTGCGCGCACATCACTCGGTACAGCAGTTAATCTCGACAATAGCTACCTCAATGCGTGGTACTTCCTTGCGCTTGCTAATGATCGTGCGGGTAACAAGGATGAGGCAAAGCAGATTCTTGAAGCGCTTCATGATCGCTTGCCTGACAACAAAACTATTCAGACCGCATATGACAACGTAGAGGCAGGCAGACCGGCTGCCCCTGCTTCAATTACTGCACCAGCTACAACGACAACCACAACAACATCTAAGACTGAAAAAAGTAAAAAGCTTCCCGTTACTGATACAAAAACTCAATAATCACTTCCAATGATACGGCGTCTTTTTCGAATGGTAGGAGGGAAGTGGCAAGGCATGCATGAGGCAGCTATACTGCTCGGCGTCTTTTCTCTCGTCTCACAACTTCTCGGTCTTGTGCGCGATCGTATGCTTGCGCATACGATCGGGCCTTCAGCGACGCTTGATATCTATTACGCGGCGTTTCGCGTGCCTGACCTTATCTATCTTTCGATCGCATCGCTCGCCTCTATTACAGTACTCATGCCGTTTCTTATTGAGCGACTTGATGGCTCGGGCAAAGAAGCCGCGCGTACATTTTTCAACGACGTACTCTCAGGATTTCTCTTCCTGCTCGTAATTGTTTCTGTCGGAGTGTTTTTCTTGATGCCTAAGATTGCGCACTATATTGCTCCGGGATTTTCTCCAGAAGATATTACAAAACTTGTAGCTGTCAGTCGCATCATGCTCATCTCTCCGATCTGCATGGGGCTTTCAAATATGCTTGGCACGATCACACAGCTCTTGCGAAAGTTTTTTGTATTTTCACTCTCGCCGATTTTCTACAACGTCGGTCTCATCATCGGTATTGTATGGCTCTATCCACGCTTCGGTGTGTATGGTCTTGCGTGGGGAGTAGCGCTCGGCGCGCTCCTTCACTTGTGTATTCAACTACCAACACTTTTTTCCGCAGGATTTGCACCAAAGCTCTCTCGTCGTCTTGAACGCTCAACTCTTCGCCAAGTGGTGACTCTTTCGCTTCCACGCACACTAGGGCTTTCCATGAACAGTATTTCGCTCTTGGTTATTGTCGCGCTTGGATCCACTCTTGGCGCGGGCGCGATCTCTATTTTCAACTTTTCGCTCAATCTTGAGACAGTGCCTGTTGGTATTATCGGTATTTCGTATGCAGTAGCATCATTTCCACTCCTTGCCGAAACGTTTGCGCGTGGACAAAAAGAAAAGTGGGAAGAATGTATCCTCTCAGCTATCAGACAAATCATTTTCTGGTCGCTTCCACTCACTGCGCTCTTCATTGTCTTGCGAGCGCAGATCGTGCGCGTCACGCTTGGGTCAGGCGCCTTTTCATGGGCAGATACGCGCCTCACAGCGGCAGCCTTTGCGCTTTTTGCAGTGGGTCTTATTGCGCAGAATATGATCCTTGTGTCAGTACGTGCATTTTATTCGGCGCACAACACAAAGACCCCGCTTATTATCAATGCGTTTTGCTCGCTCTTTATCATCGGCGGAGCATACTGGCTTGTGCATGTGTTCAACACAGTGCCGACATTTAAATATTTTATTGAATCACTTTTGCGTGTTGAAGATACACCGGGTACTGTGATGCTCATGCTCCCGCTTGCGTACGCGCTCGGTACGATACTCAATGCGTGGCTGCACTTTATCGACTTGCGTAAGCGCTACCTCACGGGTGTCAGAAGCTTGCAGAAAACATTTTTGGAAAGTTCTGCGGCTGCCGTCGGTATGGGTGTGGTCTCGTACTTTGTGCTCAATCTGCTCGCGCCTATTTTTAGTACGCACACATTTTGGGGGATTGCCATGCAGGGCTTTTGGGCAGGGCTTGCTGGTGTGTGCACGGCAGTGATCATTCTGGCGCTCCTTGGCAGTGAGCCACTCTTTGAGCTTGTGGCCGCGCTCAAGCGAAAATTTTGGAAGGTAGACTTGGTGACATCTGAAACTCAGGAATAGTATTGACAGATTTTGTGTGAGTGGTACATTTGTTTTGAACCGTAAAACACTTTTTCATGAGCAATGAGTATTCGTATCGCGCAATGACTCTTAACGAAGAGGGTGAAAACGAAAAAAAGAACAAGAAAGCAAAAGTAGACAGGAACCGCCCTCACTTCATCTGGCCTGGTCAATCACGAAGAAAGAAAAAATCTAAACAGTAAAAAGAAAGGCCAACCGGCCTTTTTCTTTTTGAAAACAAGGATTTTCTGCTAGTATGGCTGTACACACATGGATTTAAAGCATATTCGCAATTTTAGCATCATCGCCCATATCGACCACGGAAAGTCCACGCTTGCCGATCGTATGCTTGAGAAGACCTCGACAATCGAGGCTCGTAAAATGCGTGATCAAGTCCTCGACAACATGGAACTCGAGCGCGAGCGCGGTATTACGATCAAAATGCAGCCTGTACGCATGCAGTACAAACATGGCGGTCAGGAATATCAACTCAACCTCATCGACACTCCGGGGCATATCGACTTTTCATATGAAGTATCTCGCGCACTGAAGGCCGTTGAAGGTGCTATTTTGCTTGTCGACTCTACACAAGGTGTGCAGGCTCAAACACTCACCACGCTCGATGCCGCGCGACGCGAAGGCCTCGTCATCGTGCCAGCTGTTTCAAAGATCGACTCTCCGCTTGCTCGTCCTGATGAAGTAAAGCTCGAGATCGCAACATTACTTGATATTGATCCTGATACAGTGCTTGAAGTCTCAGGTCGCACAGGTGCAGGTGTGCAGGAGCTTCTTCAAGCAGTCATCGATCGCGTGCCACCACCAACTCCTCCGACACAGAACGGCTTACAAGCTCTCGTCTTTGATTTCAAATACGACGATCATCGTGGCGTTATTGTCTATGTGCGTATTTTTGGCGGAAGCGTGAAGCGTCACGACAGACTGCTGTTTTCTGTGGCCGGTGAGAAATTTATCGCCCTTGAAGTCGGAGTCTTTACTCCCGATGAAGAGGCGCGCGACTCTCTTTCTGCTGGTGAGACAGGTTACATTGTCACTGGCGTGAAGCAGCCGGGTATTGCGTCAGTCGGAGATACAATCACGACAGAAAAGAATCCAACCCCAGCGCTTGCAGGATATGACAACCCACCTCCAGTCGTCTGGGCCTCAATCTATCCTGAAAGTCAGGACGATTTTCCAACGCTCAAAATGGCACTCGGTCGTTTGAAGCTCTCCGACTCAGCGTTCACGTTTGAAGAAGAATCATCTGGCGCGCTTGGTCGCGGTTTCCGCGCAGGATTTCTCGGAATGCTCCATCTTGAGATCATTACCGAACGTCTTCGACGTGAGTTCAATCTTGAGCTTATTGTCACAACTCCATCGATCACATACATCGTGACAAAGCGTGGAGGAGAAAAAGCTACGATCTATTCGCCACACCTCTTTCCAAATGACGGCGATATTGTAGCCGTTGAAGAACCGTGGGCTGAGATGCGCATTATCACGCCGGAGCGCTATGTAGGTGTGCTTATGCCGATGCTCTACGAACACGAAGGGGAAGTAAGTACAACTGAAACATTCGGAGAAGGCAGATCTGCTGTGACTGTTGCTATGCCGCTTCGAGAAATGATGCGCGGATTTTTCGATGAGCTCAAGAGTCTCACTAGTGGCTATGCGTCTATCACGTACCGCATTTCAGGACTACGTCCCGCGTCTGTAACACGTCTTGATATTGTTATTGCCGATGAAGTGATTCCAGCGTTTGTACGCGTTATCTCTCGTCGTCGCGCACAGGAAGAAGCTGATGAAGCCACAGAAAAGCTCCAGTCCATTCTTCCTCGCCAGCAATATGAAATGAAAGTACAGGGAGTGGCCCTCGGCAAGATCCTTTCGTCAAAGACGATCAAAGCCTTCCGCAAAGACGTGCTTATGCATGGATCGAAAGTGGTGGGTGGAGGCGATGTATCTCGAAAAAAGAAACTTCTCGAAAAACAAAAGAAAGGAAAGGCCCGTATGAAGGCCTCAGCAAAGGTAAATATCCCGCACGATGTGTTTTTGAAAATGATGAGAAGGGGTACAGAAAACTGACGCGCATTCGGCGTCATCCCGATGCAGATCGGGATCCAGTATTAAAAAACCTAGATTCCGATTTTCATCGGAATGACACAATTAAAAAATCCCCTATATGGGGATTTTTTAATTGGAGAACAGCACTGGCATGTAGAGGGCGATCATCAAGATGATGATGAGGACGGAGATAATACTCCACATGACTTTGACTTTCTTTTTGTGCTTTTTTGAAAACATCATATAAATATAGGTTATAGTTGATAGGGTATAGTTTCTAGTACTATACTAGGGGATAGTACAGCGTATCTCCTGTAATTTCAAGCGTT
>CAYTCQ010000007.1:13235-14759 GCA_964436485.1 uncultured Candidatus Saccharibacteria bacterium
ACACCTAGCACCTAAAACCTGCTCCCTATGGCCTATTTTAAAAGGACGACTATTTTCAAACAAATTCTTTTCTCACGCTGGACAGCGCTCGGTATTTTACTTGCGATTGTGTTTGTCGGTTTTGGGCTTTTTTCAATTGTCGGCAAAAGCATGGATGCGCGCAGTGCTCGCGTGCGCGCTGAGAACGAAGCGGAAAGTATTGCGCAGAAAGAACAAGATCTCACAAAAAAAATCGCTGCACTCAACACAGAAGATGGCAAAGAAGCAGTCCTGCGTGAGCAATACTCAGTCGTCAAAGAAGGGGAACATGTTGTCATCATTACTGATGCGCCACAGGATTCTACGACAAGCACAAGCACTCCTGCTCAAAAAACAGGATTTTGGAAATGGTTTAAGGGAATTTTTACGAAAGACTAATTACCTTAAAAACCTTTATAAAATAGAGGTACAATAGGGATATTGACATATTCTTTTATATGGTGTATAATATACGAAAATATACTGAATTTATGAAAAGGTTCCTTTTATTGTTTTCCACAAGTATTTGTATCGCAAGTTGCACTAACAAAAGTACCTCAGCTGTTACTGTAATCGATAAGTCAACTACCACTTTTGCGAAAGCTCGTGCTTTGCTTGGATTAAAAATGTACAAAGCCGTCACGATTTCTGGTGATACTTTGGATGTGGAGGTTCCGGAAGATATTGCTCTAAATTGCAAACTTCCTTACAAGGCCCGCATGGTCAAGGCCGCCGATGAAAGATTTGGCCACATTAAGCATGCAATTGGCACTAATCACTAAAAAGTTTTAGGGTGTTCTTAAAACAAAATGGGAAGACAGATATGTCTTCCCATTTATTATTTTACTTAGCCTAGTCTTCAAGCGAAGGCTTTTCTATGAGCATTGTATCGATCTCTGGTGATTCGCCTGAGATACGCATGACATCTTTGTCGATCTTTTTAAGTTCCTTACCAGATGTGTTGTAGTGATTGACCACAGTGCCGAGAGCGTTTCCAAGTTTTGTGTGGTATTCCTCATAACTCTTAAGATGTTTTCCAAGCTCGCCAACGCGCTTGATGATATCCTTTGCTGTCTCTTCAATCTGAAGCGCGCGAAGACCCTGCAAGACTGTCTGAAGATAGGCGAGGAATGACGTCGGTGAGACAATGATGACTTTATACTTTGATGCTGCGCGCTGGATGAGGTTTTCAGTGTTTTCTTCGATCGCGCCCACCTTGTTTACCAGTAGGTCGTAGTAGATGGCTTCGTGTGGGATGAACATAAAGGCAAAATCCATTGTGCCATTTTCTGGCTGAATGTATTTCGCTGTCTCAGTGATACGAAGCTTGAGGTCGTTTACAAATGCTTTTTCAAGTTCAGCTTTGCGGGATGGATCGCGTTCTTCGATGATGCGATTGTAGTTTTCGAGAGAAAACTTTGAGTCGACAGGAATAATCTTGTCTTTTACAAACACTGCCGCATCCACAATCGTGCCGTCAGGGAAGCCGTATTGCATTTGGTAGCT
>CAYTCQ010000008.1:0-14382 GCA_964436485.1 uncultured Candidatus Saccharibacteria bacterium
ACATGTCGGGGCTTTTTTAATACACTATTCACTCGCGCTCGGTACCTGTATGTCGTCGAAGCGGGAACGGATTGTTTTTTCGATTTCCTTTGCGAGTTTGTGATTTTCACGCAAGAATGTGCGCGTCGCGTCATAACCACGGCCAAGTTTCATTTCTTCCTTATCTTTTGGAGTGTAGGTATATGATCCGCCAGAAGACTTTGTGATGATGCCGATCTTTTCTCCGAGTGCCAAGATCTCTCCTTCATATGAAATACCTTCACCGTAGATGATGTCGAATTCTGTCTGCTTGAATGGGGCAGCGACTTTGTTCTTCACGACTTTTACGCGTGTGCGACCTCCGACAACCTCTTCACCCTTTTTGATCTGGGCGATACGGCGGATATCAAGACGGACAGACGTATAGAATTTGAGCGCCTTACCACCCGGAGTTGTTTCTGGATTGCCGAACATCACGCCGATCTGCATGCGGATCTGGTTGATGAAGATAACGACGGTGTTTGATTTTGCCACGATGGCAGTGAGTTTGCGGAGTGCCTGTGACATGAGGCGAGCTTGTTTGCCCACGTGCTGTTGGCCCATGTCTCCCTCGATTTCATCTTTTGGAGTAAGTGCTGCAACAGAGTCGATGACAACAACGTCGATCTTGCCTGAGCGTACGAGCGACTCGCAGATCTCAAGACCCTGCTCGCCAGTGTCAGGCTGAGAGATGAGGAGTTCGTTTGTGTTGACGCCGAGATTTTTTGCGTAGACTGGATCCATAGCATGTTCTGCGTCGATGTATGCACACACGCCGCCTTTTTTCTGCGCCTCAGCTACGATGTGCAAGGCGAGTGTGGTCTTACCTGATGATTCTGGTCCAAATATTTCAATGATGCGACCACGTGGCACACCACCAACACCGAGGGCCATATCAAGACCCATACTTCCTGTTGGAACGACATTGATATCTACTTTCGGTGCTTCGCCGAGCTTCATGATCGCGCCCTCTCCAAACTTGGTCTGAATAGAACGAATGGTGTCTTCGATCGCTTCTGTACCCATACTCTTTGGTGCTTTTGGTTCTTTCTTTTTTACTGGCATATCTGCAGTGTGTACTTAGTGTGCTAATAGTTTTCTAAACTCCTTCTATTATAGACCCAAACACAGGGGATGTGAACAAGCGTTCACCTGTGGAAAGCTAGCCGTTAGGGGGAGTTTTAGGCTCTTGTTCAGGCGCAGGGGGAGCGACTTCTGGCTCCTTTGGCTTCTTGGAATACACAATAAATTCCTTTGTGATCGTCTTTTTGAATTTGTCTGTAGCCGAGATGTCTATGGTGTTGTAGCCAGCAACAAGTGCGATTGTATCTTTCCATGAGCCATCTTCTGACACTGAAATACCGCGGCCATTGATCGTAATGCCAATGGCATGATGTGCGGTGCCGTGGATGGGAAGGATCGTGCCGTCGTATGATGCGCCGTTCGAAATGCCTTCCACCGAAAGCCTGATACCAAAGAGCAGATCGCGCGCTTGCCACAGTCCGTAGCCGAGAATGACGACAAAGAGAAGTATAAAGCTTCCACGGCGGAGTATTTTCTTTGCAGTCAGGATCTCTGTCATGAAATACAATCTTATTGTTCAGGAGTTACGGGCTCATCCATGAGACCTTCGCCCATTTTGACGAGCACTTCGCGAGGTTTTGCGCCTGATCCAGCACCAATGACGCCGCGCTCTTCGAGCATGTCGATGAGACGTGCTGCGCGTGCATATCCGATACCTAGTTTGCGCTGGAGGAATGATGTCGATGCTTTTCCAGCTTCGATGACAGTCATACGAGCATCTTCATAGAGCTCATCGCCGTCGTCACCATCTTCGAGTGATGATTCAAATATATTTTTGTCGGCAGATACAGTCCCTGTGAGGACGATCTCATCCGCACCCCCTGGCTCATTGTGCTCGCCGATCCACTGCACAACGCTCTTTACTTCACCTTCAGAAATGAAGGCACTTTGTAGACGTGTCGGCTGTGGCATATCTCCTGAAAGGAAGAGCATATCTCCGGCACCGAGAAGCTTTTCAGCGCCACCTTGGTCGAGAATTGTACGAGAGTCGATCTGTGAAGCTACTTGTAGGGCAAGACGGGCAGGGACGTTGGCCTTGATGAGACCTGTAATAACGTTCACTGATGGACGCTGTGTTGAAAGGAGGAGGTGAATACCGACGGCACGAGACATCTGCGCGAGACGTACGATCGCCGACTCAAGCTCTCGAGGGTATGTCTGCATGATATCGGCAAGCTCGTCGATGATAATGACGATGTAGGGCATTGATTCGACAGTCTCGTCGACAGCACCCTTCGCTCGAGCCTTGGCGAGTACGTTTTTGTGGTAGCTCTCAATATCGCGTACAGACTCCTTTTCAAGAATGTCGTATCGGCGATCCATTTCTTTAGCTGCCCATTTGAGCGCAAGAATTGCCTTCTTTGCGTCGGTAATGACCGGTGTAAGAAGGTGCGGGATAGTCTTATAGAGTGTAAGTTCGACGCGCTTCGGGTCGATCATGATAAAGCGCATCTCTTCTGGTCCGTTGCGATAGAGGAGCGATGTGACGATAGAGTGGATCGTGACTGACTTACCAGAGCCCGTTGCACCAGCGACCAGCACGTGCGGCATCTTGGCGAGGTTTCCAAAGTGAGCCTCTCCGTTGATACTGCGGCCGAGCGCGACCATAAGTGGCTTCTCTGTCTTTGCAAATTTTTCGTCAGAAAGGAGTGTGGCAAGACCAACAATAGATTTGCCTTTGTTTGGAATTTCGATACCGACGAGTGACTTTCCTGGAATAGGAGCTTCGATACGAATCGGGTGAGCGGCGAGCGCGAGCGCGAGGTCGTTTTGGAGTGCAAGAATACGTGAAAGCTTCACACCTTCAGCGGGCTTAAATGCGTAGCGAGTGACTGTCGGTCCGATTGTGACCTCGTCCATTTCTACTTCAATACCGAAGTTTGCAAGCGAGCGCTTGATAATGTTTGCGTTGGCTTTGACGTCGCCCACATTTGGCTTGCCTTTGTCGTGTTCAAGAAGGTCGAGCGGGGGAATGTTGTATGAAGAAAGAACGCGGCGCTTTGCTTTCTTTGGCATGATATCAAGCTCGTCTTCCTCTTCTTCTGGAAGCGCGATCTCCTTCGGTGGCTTAATCTCTTCTTTCATTGGTTCTGCGCGAACAGGCTCAGGTTCTTCGTCAGTACCTTCGCCGTGGATAGTGAGTTCTTTTGGTTTTGCGCGTTTTGCCCAGTATGCATTCCACGATGCTTTCATACGCTCCATGAGGGCAAGGAATATGGTCAGCGTTGGGCGTGTATCAAAGAGAATGACAAGCGAGATGATAAGGAGCGCGCCAAGGAAAAGAATCGCGCCAAGCGTATCAAATGGCGTGACAAAAATGTAGCCGAAGAATTTCCCAACAACGCCGCCAGAGTGACTTTCACCACTTCCAATATCAATAAGTCCGAGTGTACCCATGACAAAAAGAAGCGAGCCAATGGCTTGCATCATCGCGACATTTGGCTTGCCGCTGCGGATAAACGTTACGCCAAGAACAGCAAAACACAGTGGTGCGAGTGCATATCCAACACCAAACATATAGGTGAGAAATTGCTTCGTTGCGCGTCCTACCACGCCACCTGCACCAAATCCTGCGACGACAAAAAAGACAGCGAGTACGAGGAAAATAATTCCGAATATTGTTTGTCGAGTCTCTTCTTTAAGTTTGCCAGTACGGTCTTCAAGTTTGGTTCCGCGGGATGGTTTTCTGGGTTTCTTTTCTTCTTCAGTTTCAGGTGATTTTTCAGTGCGCCCTTCTTTCTTCGGTAGTGCCATAGTGCACATATTTTAACATGAAAATATCTTATAAATGAGTGAAAAATATATTCAAAAAATAAATAAAATTGAGTAGCTGTCGGGTTAATTTTCCCCGACTTGCGTATTGAGAGAAGGGGCGTATAATCGGCGATATAAAGGACATAAAAATTCTCAAAAAGAACACAAAAACTGGGTATGGAACAAAAAGACACACAGCAGAAAATAGGTGAAACAAATGGACAGGCAGAAAGAGACACTGCTCTAAATACCTTTTATTTTAAGCATAATCGTATGTCCGTTATGCTTAAAAAGACAGAAAAGATATCGACGGCAGTATATATGGTCACAGACTTTTCAAACGACTCTGAGCCACTCAAATGGGTATTACGGACAGCCGCACTAGATTTGCTTGGAACAGTGCGAAAAGTTGCATCACTAGCTCATGATCCACACTCGGTTTTAGGAGATGAAGTAGTGCGCACAGTTGAACAGATTAATTCACTCCTTTTGATCGCTTCAACGATCGGAATTGTCTCTGAGATGAACGCCACAATTCTTACAAGTGAGCTCCAAAAAATACAGACAGAAATTGTGCGACTGTATGGGGATAAAAAGGTGTCAGTCGTATCACACACAGGTTATGCAAACATCGTCCTGACGCCTGAATTATTTACAGTAGATTCTCCGGACCCTATACTTCCAGTGTCTTTTAATAAAGGACAAGAAATTTATAAAGGACAGAAGCAGGAGCCAATACAGTCACAAAACAAGACGGCGGCAGACAATAAGAAACAAGAGTCCTTTTCAGGTAAAAATGTAATAGGCATAAAGATCGCTCGGAGAAACGATGTCCTTAATGTGATCAAGAGTAAAGGAAAGGTTTCTATAAAGGACATATCACTAATTCTAAAGGACATAAGTGAGAAGACCATTCAGCGCGAATTGCTCGCCCTTGTCTCATCAGGCGTCCTTAAAAAAGAAGGGGAGAAACGCTGGAGCACTTATCGGATTGCTTCATAAAAAGAGAGACCGAACATACTACATAAATATAAGTATATATGGTTGATTTTTAAGCCATTTTATGCAATACTCTATCTGATAACTGTAGTCGGTTATGAAGAGCCGGGAGCGTTGGGTGAAAGCCTTACACGACTGGTTATTTTGGCCTCTCGGTTATCCACACGGTATTATTTTGCCCCATCTGCGGGCCAGTAATATAATGTGTGTACGCACTGTTATATCGTGCACATTTTGTGCATGTGATACGTGCGTGTAGGTATTCTTTCGGGGTGCGGGGCGAGGAGGATAGGCCTCTCGTCATTGTATCTCTCGAAGAGTACAGACGGATTGGTCATTGAAAACTAAATAGCATGAAAACTATTGAGAAATGTTTTCATGTACTTGCATTGCAATGTGCGTATTTTTTAGAAATAAAAATATGCGCACCACTTCAGTTCAAGAATCGTTTTCAGTGTCACTTCGTATGTCTTCCTTGAGAGAGGCAAAGACGAGAAATGAAAAAGCTGCAACATCTGTTGCGCTCGAAATTTCCGTTTCGTACTTTTCTCGGAAGATGCCATGTCGACACGGCAGATTTGTATTTCATGCGATTCATTCGCAGAGACTACAATTTAGTTTTGTCAGCTGTGTGTATTAAAAACATACAGCACGCATGCACACACAATTAACAACAAGAATGCTCAGCATTCTATCGTCGAGTTAATTATTAAGTGCATGTCGATGCACTCGATGCATCACAATTATAAAAAATCTTCATTATGACTACACTCAAATCAACATTTGCGAAAGCAAGTTTTGGTGTGATTGCTGGTGTGATGGCTCTTGCTTCAGTAGCAGGTGCAGCTTCATATCAGTTCTCTGCTCCTAACCTTATGGTTGGATCAAAGGGTGAAGCAGTTAAGCAGCTTCAGATGCTCCTTAACAGCGACGCTGACACAAAACTCGCAGTAGCAGCTGGTGCTCCAGGTTCTGCTGGCAATGAAACTACATACTTCGGTCCTGCTACAAAGGCAGCCGTTGTAAAGTATCAGGCTAAGCACAACATCAGCCCAACTTCAGGTCTTGTTGGTCCACTCACACGCGCTTCTTTGAACGCAATGGGTTCAACAACAACTACACCTACAACTCCAACAACAACATCAGGACCTCTTAATGTTATGTTGGCAGGTGACACTCCAAGCAACACTACTGTTCTTGGTGGTCAGGCGTTGGCTGATCTTGCACACTTCACATTCACTGGTAACGGTACACTCACAAAGGTGGACCTCCAGCGCACAGGCCTTTCAACAAGCGCAGACATTGCTAATGTCTACCTCTTTGATGGCAACATGCGTGTTTCTGATGGTGCAAGTGTTAACACAAACGGTCAGGTTCTCTTCTCGGGACTCAACATTGCTGTAAACGGCACGAAGACTCTTGCAGTTAAGGCTGACCTCAACTCTTCATCATTCTCATCTGTCTCTCTCGGTGTAACTCTCGTAAGTTACATGGTATCTGGTTCAACAACTGCAACAGCAGTTTCTGTTCCAGGTAACGTCCTCTACGCAGCTGCTGCTCCAAACAACTCAGCAACAGCTTCTCTTGGATCACAGACAGTTGCAGCTGCTAGCGTAAACGCAGGCAGTATGGGCTACACAGTATGGTCAGCTCCTCTTCAGGTAAGCGGACGCGCCGTATGGCTCAAGGGTGCAAACTTCCGCGTGATCGGCTCTGCTCCTAGTGATGCAGTTCAGAACATCAAGATGTATGTAGACGGCTCTCCAGTTGGCTCACCAACAATGGTTGGTTCTAACGGTTACGCTTTCATTGACCTTGGTACAGGCTTCAACCTTACAACAGGTTCACACACAATTGATGTACGTGGCGACATCCAGAAGGGTTCAAACCGCTCATTCAACTTCTCAATCCAGAATGCAGCTGACCTTATGCTCACTGACTCACAGCTCGGAATCAACATTACAACTTCTTCTGTTGTAACAAACGGTTCTGCTGGTCTTATCTCAGTGAACTCAGGTTCAATCACAACAATCGTTGACCCTTCGTTCCAGTCAATGACAAACGTTACTGGTGGTGCAACAAACGCGACAATCGCTAAGTTCCGCCTCCATGCATACGGTGAAGACGTAAAGATCAATACTCTCGTTGTTACTCCTACACTCGCTGGACAGTCTTCTGTTGCAGCAGCTGGTCTTAACAACGTGACACTTTACTTCAACGGCTCACAGGTTGGATCACAGACAAACATGACATCTGCGACAACTCAGGCACTCTCATTCACTCTTGGATCATCTTTGATCGTTCCAGCAGGTGTTGACAGTACTCTTGAAGTTCGCGCAGACCTCACAACATACAGTACAAACAACAACTATGTTGATGGTACAATTGCAGTTGCTCTTAATGCTTCAGGCTCAAACGTAAACAACGGTCAGGGTATGTCATCTCTTGACTCTACAATTGACCTCCCTGCAGCATCTATCTCAACAGCAGGTCTCACAATCCAGACTGGTTCACTTTCTGTATCTAAGAATGCAGCATACGCAAACCAGACTCTCAACCCTAACTCAACAAATCAGACAATTGGTTCATTCGTTCTTCAGAACCAGAGTACTTCTGAATCAGTTCGCGTGACAAACCTTGCAGTTGCAATGGCCCTCACAACAGCTGGCTCAACAAACTACTCTAACCTCAAGACTGATGAAACTTCAGGATCTGGCTCAACACCAATCAATCCTGCAACAGCTTCAGCTGGCTCAACATCAACAAATAACTTCTCTGTTAACTTCACACTTGCTCCAGGAGCAACGAAGACTATCAACGTTATTTCTGACATCAGCTCAGCAACAGGCTCACTTGTTGTGTCTCTCACTCCTACAGCTCTTGGATCAAGTTCAAACGTGAACGTAACTCCTTCTGCTGTAACAGGTCAGACAATCACAATCTCAACTGGTTCATTCTCTAGTCAGAGTATCGTTACATCAGCTTCAACAACTGCACAGTTCGTTGCTGCTGCAAATGGTGCTACAGATGCTACAACTGCTCGATTCAACCTCGTTGCATCAAACGGTACAGCAACTGTGACAGAAGCTATGTTCGCAGTTCGTGGTTCATCAACAGTATCAGCTCGTGGTACAGTTGCTTCAATTAAGGTTGGTGGCATTTCAGCTCCAATCGCTCTTGCAACAACAAACCAGACAACACTCAGCACACAGCTTACAAGTGCACAGACAACAGCAACACTCGCGTCTGGTACAGGTGTAGCTATGGGTTCAGTGCTCTTGATTGACTCAGAGCAGATCCTCGTTGGTTCAGCTAACGCTGGTACAACAACATGGAACATCACTCGTGCTTACAACGGTACAACAGCTGCTACGCACGCAGGTTCAACAGCTGTATACGTAAAGAACGAGGCAGCTCACCTCTATGGTCTTAACATCGCAGTTCCTAACAGTACTGCTGGTGTAAACATGGATGCGCTTGTTTCATACAGTCCAGTTGGTACAAACGGTACAACATCAGGAACAGTTTCAACTGTCTCTCTTAACTACCTCAAGTACACAATCGGTAACTCAACACAGACTTCATGTCCATCAGGAGTAACAGGTTGTACGCACGCTCTTACAGAGTCTTCATCAACAGCTCCTACTATGACACTCGTTGGTTCTAAGCCAACTATCACAGTGTCACAGCCTACAGCTACTCTCGCAGTAGCAAGCACTCCAGCTATCGACGTAACAGTCACAGCTGATGCTAAGGGTGACATCACTCTTGTAAGCTTCCCAATTACAGTTGGTCTTAACGGAGCATCTGTAAGTACATCTGCAACAAGCAACGTTGCGGTATACGTAGGTAACGACCTCAGTACAAACTACGCTTCACAGAACACAGCGTTCTCAGGCGCAACTGGTGGTTCATCTACAATCACTCTTACAAACAGTGGTTACCGCATCTCAGCTGGTCAGTCAGCAGTGTTCCATGTATACGTTACTCCAGTTGGTGTAGCTTCAGGCGCATCAGGCAGTAACTCAATGGCAACATCTCTTGCAACTGGCTCAGGCTTCAGTTGGACAGATACTGCTGGTGGTGGCTCAGCTACTACTGGTACATCAAATATCTACGGCTACCCATCAAGCTTCAGCTCTATCATCAAGAACTAAGCTCGGTTAGGTTTCTAGGATATTCTCACGTGCTCCTTACGGAGCATACGAGCAAAAAACCACCCCTTTCGGGGTGGTTTTTTGTATTGTATTTGTTACAATGGCGGGGATGATCCCGTTAGAGGCCGCGGTCTCTCGGTGTAGGCATCATTATTGTGGGCACTAAAGTATTCAATCATTTAACTAAGCCTGTTTGTGATCAAATGTTGATCGCGACCTGCCTCTAACGGGATGAAACACTTACGCACGGTATTATTTTGGGCCCTTTTTGCAACAGCCCTTACGCCAGCAATCTACGCTGACTCTACAGTAACCCCAGCACAAAATATTAAGACACTCTTTTTGCGTGGTTGTATGTTTGTTGTTTCTGTACTCTTTACATATATTCTTGCTACTTCCGCAACGTTTCGTACTGAAGTAAAAGAGCGTCTTGTGACTCTGTGGAAGCACCCAATCTTTAAGATCATGACGGCATTGTACGTCATTCTGCTTATTAGTACGATCTTTTCATATCACCCATACATTGGATTTTTTGGAGAGCCAGAACGTGAGGAAGGTCTTCTTGGACTTTCTTTTTTCTATAGTTTTTTCTTGTTTGCCTCAGTGCTTTTCAAAAAGAAAGATTGGTATACATATTTCTGGGTTTCAATGGCGTCACAAGTCGTAGTGTTTTTTGTTGCATTGTATCAGTTTGCGCACGGCCTCAATCGTACAAACTCAGTACTTGGAAATCCGATCTATTTTGCTGTCTATGCGCTCTGTCTTCTTTCGCTCGGTATTCTTGTATGGCTTGAAGCAAAAAAAGGGAAGACAGGTTTCGCATGGCTTGCAACTGTCTTTAATATCGTAGCTGTGATCGAAATCTTTCTTGGAAATACACGCGCCGTACTTCTTGGTATCTTTGTTGCTACTCCAATCGCGCTTGTGTATGCAGTACGACACTCGAGCACACTCTTTCCAAAAGTTCCAAAAAAGAAAATTCGTAACTCTGTTATTGGCCTCTGTGTGGGACTTGCTGTCTTTATGGGTATTTTTTTTGCAACACGTACAGCGACGATCTGGTCACATATTCCGGGTCTCGATCGTATCTCTGCTTCAACAGTAGGGGATGCAACAACGCAGTCTCGTATTGTCTCATGGAGTATTGCGCTCCACTCGATCAATCCGGCGGAGGAAAGCATCACGCGCACGCTCTTCGGCTATGGCTGGGACAACTATATCTATGCATGGCAGAAGCACTACCAGCCTGCGCTGTATCAGTACGATACGGCAACATTCGACCATCCACACAACAAAGTGCTTGATATGCTTGTTATGAACGGAGTACTTGGATTTTTGGCATACATGGCGCTCTGGTATTTCTTCATCCGTGCAGTGCTCAAGTTTGGAAAGCATAACCCTGCGGGAGCGCTTATTCTTATCTTTTGGGCTGTGGCGTTCTTTGTTCAGAACCTCTTTGCCTTCGACTCAATAACATCATGGCTCCTTTCGTTTGCCTTTTTTGGATTTATTATCAACGAAACAACTGTACACCATGAAAAATAAAAATATCCTTCTTCCGATAGGTTTTGCTGTTGTTTCTATATTTTTTACGATTGGATTTTTTGTCTGGACAGTCTTTCCGTACTATCAGATGAGTGTGTGGCGAGAAAAAGCAGATGCGTTTATCGCAGGGGATGATTCAGCTTTTCCAAGTGATCCAGCTATTTACAGCTCTCCGACAGCCGTACAGGCGCGTATGCGCATCGATTCTTTTTCATGGCTGTTCAATCAGTACGTGCATGGCACGCGTACAGCATATACGCCACTCTACGACGAGGCACTCGGTCGCCTCAAAGAATGGATAGAGATGCATCCGTATCGCTACGATGAGCTGCTCTTTTTGGCAAAGGCATACGAGTTTAAGGCAAATTTTACTGGTGACCAGAACCTCTATGTGATTGCTGATGGATACTACAAACGTGCGCTTGCGCTTGCACCAGAACGTCAGGATCTTTTGTATGCGTATGCTGAACACCTTTCAAATACTGGCAAAAAAGATGAGGCGATTAGTATCCTGACAGATATGATGCAAAAGAACCCAGGTATTTTGCAGAATGAGTACTACCTCGGTGTTGTGCTTGCGGCAAATGACAAGAAAGACTACAACACAGCGCTTTATCATCTTGAAAAAGTATTCAACGCAGGTGTGAGCTCGTACGATGCGATTGTTATTAAAGCCATCTATGAACACTTCTTTGTCTATTATTATGAGATGGGTGATGTTGAACGTTTTTCAATGACAGTACGCCGTCTCATAAATGTTGATCCGTCACAAAAAAATTCATACAAAACAATTGCTGACTATATGGATACTCACCACAGTATCCCGAATATAAATATTCATCAGTAGGCTTTTCTATGAGCACGCGGGTATCAATCATCCTTCCTGTGTATAACGGCGCGCGATCTGTGGGCGCGGCTATACAAAGCGTGCAGGCGCAGACATATACTAACTGGGAGCTTTTGGTTGTAGATGATGGATCAACGGACAACATCAAAAATGTCGTCACGCCGTACCTTGCAGATACTCGTATTGTATTTATTCAGAATGAACACAATCTTGGACTACAGAAGACGCTTAACGTGGCTCTTGCTCGCGCGAGCGGTGTCTATACTGCACGTATTGATGCAGACGACATCTGGTGCGACCCTAAAAAACTTGAATCACAAATTGAGTATTTCGTCTCGCACCCAGAGTGTGTGCTCGTAGGTACAGATACGATTGTTGTTGATACAAAAGCGAAGGAGCTCTATCGCTATAGCGTACCGCATACAGACACACAGATCAGACGTGCAATACTCTTTAAAAATTG
Source organism: uncultured Candidatus Saccharibacteria bacterium (assembly GCA_964436485.1). Lineage (GTDB taxonomy): Bacteria > Patescibacteriota > Minisyncoccia > Phycocordibacterales > UBA9973 > CAITQP01. The sequence goes on from CAYTCQ010000008.1 coordinate 11,867, forward strand.
CTTTGTGCACTCAAGTGTCGTATTTAAGACAGACGTTGCGCGAGAGCTCGGCGGATATTCTGAAGAAAAAAAGACGCTTCATGTTGAAGATTATGATCTTTGGCTCAAGCTTGGACAGAAGGGAAATCTTGCAAATCTTGCTATGTATGGCGTCCAGTTTCAGAGTCACGACCAATCCATCAGTGCTCAAAATAAAGTAACACAGTTTAAGCGTCTTGCAGCTCTTGCACTACAATATCGACACTCGTATCCTCGCTGGATGCTTGCTGTATGCTTTGCCTACTTTAGACTAGTGTCATACACGCTCTTTATACATCTTGTTCCGAAGGCATTTGTTCGCTGGTTTATCACGCTCTATAAGCGTTAAGGCTTAAAAAGGTTTTTGTAGCGTTCCTTGTTTTCTTTAAGGTAGAGTGGGAGATCGCTTTCGTCTACCCAGAATTTAAATGGACGGAGTCGATTGTCGAATATACGTCCGATAAAATCTTTTTTACCAAAGCGTTTTTCAAGATTTTTCTGCACAGCCTCAGTGTTGTAACTGTCTTTTGTGTAGGAGTCATTTAGTTTTCGTCGAACCTCGTCGATGCCTCCCTGTGAGGTGAAGTGCCAGCCGCCATCTTCAAGTATGTTTGGAACATTCACGCGTAGTTCGTTGAGGCAGGCGTTTTTGATATTTTTATACTTTGTGACGACTGTGCCAACCCACTTCTCGCTTGATCGGTTGTTGAGATAGTATGAATAGCACAACTGACGTAATTTGTAGACTTTGTCATCAGTAACTTCTTTTGGTTTCCATATTTCATCAACGTCGCCGACGTAGACAATGTCCTCATCATTGAGGCCTACAAGTGCTTTTTTAATACTTTCTTTTTGTACGAATTCTCGTTTCCAGTGAGCGGCTCCTTTCGTATTTGGACTTTTTTCTGCCATTTCCCAGAGAACAGGGTCATTTTCATCCACGACGTAATACTGGATTTTAGGTAAAAATTTTGCAAAACGCCCCTCGTCACGTTTGAAGTAAAGGGGTTTTGGATTGCCTGAGAATGTGAGCGGTGCCTCAACAATAACAAAGCGGTCTACATACGGATCAAGTATGTTCAGTCGGATTTCGAGGATGTCCGTCTCGCCGTTATAGGTAAAAACATCGTATGTCATATGCTAACCATACTATCTCGCAGCACTTTTTCAAAGCACCGAGAATGCAGTATTACGCGCGTATTCGCTTCCACAAATCTCGAATGTCTCGTTTGCCAGTGAAGTACTGCGTGAGTGACGGCACCTTCCTTGCTAGGTAGCGTATTTTTTCGGACAGAGCGTACAGTCGCGCTGCGCTCATAACATATAGAGAACGTGGAGATGGAGTTTCGAAGCAGTGCGGTACTCCCTTAAAATCATCTGGCAGTGGCGAGCGTATGTTTTCAGATAGCTCGAATGTGTCACTCCAAATAGTGTGCAAGGCTCGCTCGATGATGTGTGATTCTCCAGCAATAGCTGTGTCTGTGTGAGATACAAAGAGGCGCAGGTTTTCGTAAAAGGCTTTTGGATAGTGTAGGATCTGTTCCTTCGTCACAAGATAATTTGCACCTGTTGCAAAGTGGACATAGTCAGGCAGCTCAGGATTTTTTGCAATAAAGCGCATAAAGTCGTTGTACGTGCGGACATATTTTGTTGGATGATGCTTCACATACCAACTTGAATTATACTCAGCATACAGGCCGTCACTGTCGATAAAAGCAACGGGCATTCGAGGATGGTGGCGCTCTTTTTGAAAGAGGGGAACATATCCTTCTTGTAAAATGGCTTTTTTAAAATACGCTTCATCAACATGTCGTGGGAATACGTTGCCGGCACATAGAAGTACGCGGTCAGGCAGATTATCGTAGTGGTCAATGATATACGTACAGTAGTCTCGGATGTTGTGGCCGCGATGTTCGCTCGGAATGACCTTCGTGCGGTCGATGTAGGGAGAAAGAATGGGCATTGCGCTTTGGTCGTAGATCAAATAGTTACTCGTAGCATAGGGTACCCATGAAAGATCATTGTAGTAGTTTGAAACCACAACAAAGGCGTCTGGTACTTTTGCGAGTGAGTACATCTCAGCGTGACTCTTTTTGTATTCAATGTATTCCTTAAGACAGTCTTCGTATGTAGACAACACTCCTGCTCTATCAAGATAGGTAAAGCCATGAGTAAGCGAACCTCCTGTTGACCAGTAACCATCGGATATATTGTGTGACGCCCAGTATTTTGGAGCGATAATTTTTTGCGCCTTTGTGCTCAGCCACGCGGGGAACCATGCAAAACTCGAGTTTGAGAGTATGAGATATGTAGCAGTATAGATTGTTGCGTAGTCGTGCCCGATACTTGTGTGCGAGATTTCAAAGTCGGGGAAAAATGTACGAGCCGTTACAATATCATCCGTCACAACAACAAAGCGCATGAGGGGATTGATACTGCGCATATGTGCGATCGCGTCTTCCCAGTATTTTTTAGGCAAGAATACATCTTTGATTCGC
>CAYTCQ010000009.1:0-13349 GCA_964436485.1 uncultured Candidatus Saccharibacteria bacterium
GTGCATTGACCATACTGGAACAAATACGTCGGTATACTTACTATCTTTATGTGCTTCAAGAATAGTGGCAAGAAGTTTCTTTCGCGTGCCTCTTTTTCTGCCAAATTCTTCTTTTGAAGCTGCAATTTGGCAGATGATAATAGGTTTTTTTGATTTGCGAATTTCTTCTGTATGCTTCACAAGCTCAGCTGTTACGGGAATATTTTTTGCCTGCTGTTTTGTAAGGAGCATAGAAAAACCGATAGGTTTTTGGTTTTTTGTGGTGACTCCAACAGAGATGTTAGCATTCTCAAAATGAAGTTTTGCCAGAGTTGCGAATTCAACAAGAATAGCGGATCCTCGAGCCATTTTTTCGTTTACCTTAAAAGAAGATATGTGGTTTTGCATTATTATGTCGCCAATAGGCATTAAATGCGCGCTGGTTGAGGGTACGACCTCTATCTGTGGTTTTTTCATAGAATAAAAATATTTTCAGTGATATTACTACGATTGTATTTTTTGTCAAACAAGCCACAAAACTCACACCGCTATCCACAGGTTTCGTTTTGAGTTTAGAATTCCGTTAACTTTTTAGGCGTTTAATGAATGTATGCAAACGATTTATAAACGAGCCCCTCTTGTATTGTCCTTAGACAATCCGAACAAAAAGTATGTGTTGCGCGTGCATGACTTACCACAGGACGAGAAGCCACGCGAAAAACTGGCAAAGTATGGACCGAAGGCACTTCTTAGTCATGAGCTTCTAGCGATTGTTCTGAACTCAGGCACAAAGAAAGAAGGTGTGCTTGAGATGTCATCCCGCATAATGCGCGAGTATGGGGAGCGCAGTATTATGTCCGCGACAGACCCAAAAACACTTGCCGAAGATCTCGATATTCCACTTGTTCGAGCGGCACAGATCGTTGCGTGCGCCGAGCTTGGCAGTCGTTTCTACAAAAAGAATACTGCAAGCGCGCCAACGCTTCGTACTGCGCGGGATGTGTTTGAGTATACAAAAGACATGCGCATGCTGCCGAAAGAGCATTTGCGCGGACTGTACCTCAACGCGCATTTTAAAGTAGTGCACGATGAGGTTATTTCCATTGGCACGCTTGATACAAATATCGTACACCCGCGCGAAGTATTTCGTCCTGCGCTTGAATATGCGACCGCGGCTGTCATTCTCGTACACAATCATCCGTCAGGTGTAAAAAAGCCAAGTGAGGCAGATCTGACTATTACGCGTCAGCTTGCTCAGGCGGGGAAGCTTCTTGGTATTGATCTGGTCGATCATGTCATTGTGACAGGTTCAGGATTTACAAGTGTGCCTCTAGAGTAATTCTATGTATTTTATTCAACAACAATCTCCGCTCTATGTCGTGTCTGATAGTACGGGCATACCTCAGTATTGGTACGTGCATGACAAATCATTTCCTAAAAAAGATCAGCGATTTCTCGAGCAGTATCTAAAAGATGGCGCAGAGATTTTACAGAGGGAAGTCGGCGTGCTTGCCGATACACACAAACCTTTTCAAGAGGAAGAAGAGCGCCGTATGCGCGCCATGCTTGATATTCTTCTGTACGCGCGAAGCGTCTGGAACGAAGAAGACGAGAGAGGCTCGTTTTAAGCGCGTAGAAACCTCCGCACTTCTTTGAGTGCTTTTTGTTGGCCACTCTTTTTGAGCGGGTTGATCCAGATAGTAGCTTCGTCGCGTTTAAACCATGTGCGTTGGCGCTTTGCGTAGTGCCAAATATCAAGTGCGAGGCGGGTTTCAAATTCAGTACGATCTATGTGTCCTTGTATGAGCTGTGCGAGCGCTCGGTATTCAAGTCCAAGCTCGAGCATGCGTTTCCATGAAAGACCATCCTCGTGCAGTTGTACTGACTCTTTTTGCATACCTTTACGCATGCGTTCTTTGAGACGTTTTTCAATTCGCGCTTTGAGGTCTTTGTCGGGCATATCAAGTCCAATCTTCAAAATGTTTGATTGCGCCATGCTCTTCTTTGGCTTAGGTACTGATCCAAGTGCTTTTGCTATTTCAATCGCGCGGATCAGGCGCACTTTGTTGTGTTTGTCGATAGTTTTTGCGCGGTCAGCGTCGAGGCGCGTAAGCATCTGAAACAGTGTTTCAGCGCTCTTCGGTCCAAGCTGTTTGCGGAGCTCTCTGTTGGGCGGGACCTCTGGTAGTGGTGTATCATTGATTGCTACATCAATATAAAATCCTGTACCTCCGCAGATAATAGGAACACGTCCGCGCGCCCGAATGTCGGCAATAATGCGCTGGACTTCTTTGCTGTACTGGGCAACTGAATACTGTTTTTTTGGATTTGCTACGTCAAGCATGTAATGAGGAATACCCCTCATTTCTTTTTTTGTTACTTTTCCTGTGCCGAGATTGAGGCCAGTGTAGATTTGGCGCGAGTCCGCAGAAATGATTTCTCCTTTTACTGTGCGCGCGATTTCAACCGCAAGGGCACTTTTGCCTGTTGCTGTTGGTCCGAGGATTACGATGAGTTTCTGGGGAGGCATGAACATTACATGTCGCGCACAAAAAGTGTACTCACTTTTTGTGCCGGAAGGGAGACTCGAACTCCCATGTCTTGCGACACCCGATTTTGAGTCGAGCGCGTCTACCATTTCGCCACTCCGGCAATGGGGGCATTCTACACGAAATAACCTGAATTTTCCATTGTTTTAAAATCCCTCAAAACTCATGTGCTATACTAGCCCCATGGCAGAATTTTATTCCAACTCTATCTTCTGGGTCGACACTGATAAAATCAGACCCAACCCATACCAGCCACGTCGTGAATTCGACGAGGCACAGCTCAAAGACCTTTCTGAGTCTATTCGCCAATATGGCGTTATGCAGCCACTCACAGTCACTCGCGTTGAATTTGAAAAGCCTGAGGGTGGTCTCGGTGTTGAGTATGAGCTTATTGCCGGTGAGCGCCGTTTGCGCGCGTCTCGTCTTGCAGGCATTGCGCAAGTGCCCGTCATCATTCGCATGGGTGATACGGCACAAGAAAAGCTCGAACTCGCTATCATCGAAAACCTCCAGCGTTCAGATCTCAATCCTGTTGAACGCGCGCACGCTTTTGCTCGTCTTGCTCGAGAGTTCAATCTTCAGCACAACGAGATCGGACGCAAAGTCGGTCGCTCTCGCGAGTATGTGACAAACACCCTCCGCATTCTTGCCCTTCCAGAAGAAATCTTGCAGGCCCTCGGTGAAGGAAAGATTTCTGAAGGTCACACACGACCTCTTTTGATGCTTATTGATCGTCCTGAAGAACAGCTTGTACTCTTCAAAGAAATCTTGAACAAGAAAGTGACGGTGCGTGAAGCAGAACGGGCAGCGCGTTCTATTGCAGTTGATCGTGCGCGCAAAGCGCCTCGATCTGCCGATCCAGAGATCGTGGAAATTGAAGCGCGCTTGCAGGAGCTTCTCGGTGAGCGTGTACACGTTGAACAGGATGCTATTGGTGGTCGTGTGACCATCAGCTTCCTTACGCCAGACGAACTCAAAGCCATTATGGATCAATTACAGGGTAAGAGTGGTGTGGCTGTTACCGAAATACAAAATGAGGCAGGGGAAACTGCTGAGATCGTCACACCTGTCTATGTTGCTCCAGAAGAGCAGAAGCCTGATGAGAGCGAGATGTACAGCGTCACCAATTTTTCTCTCTAAAATAAAAAAAAGGAATTATCACTTGATAATTCCTTTTTTATTATTTATTTTTTCCACCAATTACGTGATGTTGTCGCCCTTTCCAGTAACTCTTTTAGCGAGCTACTTATTTTAAAACCCTCAAAGAGCATTCTTCTGTAGTTTTTATGAATTTGCTCTAAGCCAGGGAATTCGGGGTCCGCTCCAATAAAAAGATTCATCCTTGTGTCAGCATATTTATGTTCGTAATAGAGTCGCGCCCTCCATTCTCCAAGTTCTCCGTAGGTGTCTCTTGCGTACGGTCCCTCTTCTTTCTTTCGTGGATTCGATGGATCTTCTTTTGCAAGAAAAAAAGTTATGCAACCATATCGTCCGGCTATTTCTAAATAGTACCGCTCCCAATTCGTTTGGCTTTCAGTGATTTTCTTTTGTTCGTCAGTGTATTCATTTTCTGGAATACCAATGAATTTCAAAGGATAAAGTTCATGAGTGGAATCATATCTGCATGGGCAGACTACGTACACATTCATCTGTTCGGGAACACCCGTGGTAAATTCTTGAAGTATGTTAATGGCCGTTTTTTGCCAATCACCACCACCTCTAATCGGCCCCGCTAAGAAAAATACAATATCTGTCTCGGGGTTAAAATTAAATAGTGTCTTTGGTAGTACAAGTTTGAGTTTTTTCATCAGTTTGAGTTTTTATTGCGTTACACCTGCTTTTGATAAATCAACTTCAGATATAACGCAATAAAATATGTAAAAGAGCCTATATTTTTTATATTGCCATAAAAAATATAGTTGTCAATAAAATGTTAGCGTAGTCTTTTTGGGAAAAAGCGCTTGAGAATACCGCCGCCTTCTTTTTCTTTGAGGTAGGCACGAATATGTTTTTTAGCGACCGATGTCTGCACGAAGCTGAGCCATCGGCTTTTTGGCACGCCGTCTTTGCGAGTTGTGATCTCGACGATTTCACCTGAGTGGAGCTTTGTGTCGAGTGATACCATCTTGCCATTGACGAGCGCGCTCGATGCAGTGTTGCCGATATCTGAATGGATAGAGTATGCAAAGTCGACAGGTGTCGAGTCTTTTGGTAGGTCGATAACTTCGCCTTCAGGAGTAAATATAAAAATACGGTCACTCAAGAAGTCGCCTTTAAGCTGTTTGAGAAAATCTTCTGGTTCAGTAAGCGTCTTGCCGAGGTTTTTAAATTCATCAACCCATTGAAATTTGGCATCTTTGCCATTGTGTTTTGTGTCGGTTTTATAGAGATAGTGAGAAGCAATACCGTATTCAGCACGACCGTGCATTTCCGTTGTACGGATCTGGAGCTCCACGATACCGCCTTCTCCCGTAAAGATCGTTGTGTGGAGTGACTGGTAGCCGTTGAGCTTTGGCAGAGCAATGTAGTCTTTGATGCGCCCCGGAAGTGGCTTCCAAAGTGAATGAATAAGACCAAGAGCTGCATAACATTCTTCAACGGTCTCGACGAGAATACGAATAGCCACAATGTCATAGACTTTGTCCATGTTCATTTCATACTTTTCGAGTTTTTTCCAAAGACTATATTTGTGCTTGATGCGGTAGTCTATCTTCTTTACGGGAATGTGTGCTTCTTGTAGTTTGCGCGCAAGTTCTTTGTAGACACTGCCAAGAGAGTTCTCGATAATATCTTTACGTTCCTCAAGCTTTTTTGTGACGAGCTCATACGCCTCTGGATAGGCATATTTAAATGCTGTGTCCTCAATCTCTCCTTTGAGCTTTCCAATACCCAAGCGATCGGCAAGGGGAGCGTACACCTCGATTGATTCAAGTGCGATACGCTTTTGTTTGTCTGGTCTGACGTGGTCGAGCGTCTCAAGATTATGCAAGCGGTCCGCGAGTTTGATCATGAGTACGCGATAGTCTTGCGCGATGGCCATCAAAAACTTGCGCAAGCTTTCAACGTGGCGCGCCTGCCCTCGATATTTGATCTTTCCAAGCTTGGTGACGCCTTTTACAAGACCGACGATTTCTTTACCGAATTCTTTTTCAAGATCAGCCTCTTTTGTTTCGGTGTCTTCAAGTACGTCATGCAGAAAGCCCGCCGCGATCGTCGTCGCGTCCATTTCATAGCGGGCCAAGTTGCGGGCTGTCTGAAAGACGTGGATGAAGTAGGGTTCACCTGAAAAGCGAGTCTGGCCTTGGTGAGCCTTGAGGGCAAAGTCGTAGGCACGAGCAATAAGATCAATATCCTTCTGGGGAGGGGTGACAGGGAGCTCTTTGAGAATGTCGCTGACAGGAAACTCTTCCATATCAAAGAGTGTAGGCTAAGTGGAGGGAAATGTAAAACGGATATTGTCTTTGGTCACAAATAATTCCTCGCCGTCGCTCGGAATTTTCGCGACCCCAGCTCGCGGCTTGGCGTGCTCGCCAAACATCGCTCCGCTTCACGAAAACTGAAACCGATGTAACGCAGGTTACATCGGTAGTGCTATTTCTTGAGTTTATCAGGTCGATGATTGGGGCAGTTTTTATTACTACATCTCTCTGGAATAGTTTTCGTGCCAACCATCATCAGGCTTCCGCACATATCACAAATTCTTCCTGTTGGTTTTGATTTAATTGCGTTTTTACAATCTGGATAGTTTGAACATGAGTAGAAAATACCAAAGCGTCCGCGGCGTTCCATCATTTCACCCTTTTTACACATCGGACACTGCACGCCCGTCATTTTCTTCTTCTTTTCCTCTTCGTCTTCCTTGATGAATTTACACTTTGGATAGCGTGAACATGAGATAAACATGCCAAAGCGACCTTCGCGTACGACGAGTTTACCACCACCATTTTTACCTTTCTTTTCTCCGCAGAGTGGACAAAGTTCTCCTGTTTCTTTTGGTCCGGCAAGTTCCGTGCCGTCGAGTTTGCGCGCGCCATCACAGTCTGGATATTTTGAACATGAATAGAATTTGCCATTGCGTGAGAGTTTGATGATCATGCTCGATCCGCATTTTGGACACTTGATATCTTCTGGTGCATCGCCAAGTGTCGTTGCTTTTGCAAGCTTTCCTTTTTCCTTTACTTCTTTCAAGAAGGGAGTGTAGAAATCTTTGAGCGTTTTTACATACTCGCGTTTTCCATCGGCGATATCGTCGAGTTCATCTTCCATTTCAGCTGTGAAAGTGTCTGAGATGTAGTTTGCAAAATGTTCTTCAAGGAAACTTGAAACAACATCTCCTGTGTCTGTTGGGTAGAGCGTACGGCCCTGTTTTGTCACATAACCACGATCTTCAAGTGTACTCATGATAGATGCGTATGTTGATGGACGGCCGATGCCACGTTCTTCGAGTGCTTTGACGAGTGCAGCTTCAGAGTACCTGTTTGGCGGCTCTGTCGCTTTTTCAGTGCTTGTGAGCTCGATGAGTGAGAGTGTTTCGCCCGATGTGACCTTTGGAAGCTCGACGTCTTCACCGCGCGCGTCACTATCAACTTTGAGCCAGCCGTCAAACAGCACGCGTGATCCATTTGCAGTGAAGTCGGGGATATCTTCATGACCTTGTACATGCGCGACGATCTTTGTTTTGAGAAGTTTTGCGTCAGTCATCTGACTTGAGACAGCGCGCTCCCAGATGAGTTTGTAGAGTGCTTTCTGTTCGTCATTGATACCGACAGATAGCTTGTCAAAATGAGTTGGACGAATAGCTTCGTGCGCTTCTTGTGCGTTCTTTGAGCGTGTCTTGTATGTGTGTGCTTCAGCGTATTGCGCGCCGTACTTTTTCTCTACGAGGGCGAGGATTTGCGCCTGTGCCTGCGCAGAAAGATTGGTGCTATCGGTACGCATGTAGGTGATATGTCCGGCTTCGTAGAGCTTCTGCGCGACTTGCATTGTGCGCTTTGGTGAAAAGCCAAGGCGAGTACTTGCTGTCTGCTGAATACTTGATGTTGTAAATGGGGCGCGAGCAGAACGCTTCTGTTCTGATTCTTTTACGTCACGCACAAACCACGGATTTGTTTTTCCAACAGAGAGGATTTTTTCAACGATTTTTTCATCGCGTGGCTCTTCAGTACATGCGAGCGTAAGGCGCTCTTTTTTTGGTGTCTCAAAAAGTCCTTCAAGTGTCCAGTATTTTTCAGGTACGAACGCGCGGATTTCACGCTCGCGTTCCATGAGAATGCGAAGAGCAGGTGACTGCACGCGGCCAGCAGATAAACCGTAGCGCACTTTCTGCCAAATAATGCCTGAGAGGTCATAGCCCACAAGACGGTCGAGAACACGGCGCGCTTCCTGCGCGTGGACAAGCTTGGTATCGATATCGCGAGGTTCCTTGAGCGCTTCTTCGACAGCTTCCTTTGTGATTTCATGAAAGGCCGCGCGCTTGATCGGAGCTTTTACTTTTTTGTTTTGTTTGAGGAGCTGGGCAAGGTGCCACGAAATAGCTTCTCCTTCGCGGTCAGGGTCGGTTGCGAGCACTACTTCAGATGCTTTCTGCGCGAGCTGTTCAAGTTCGTGTACCACCTTTTCTTTCCCTTTTGAGATCTCATAGTGGGGGACAAAGCCGGCGGGAATGTCGATGGCTTTCTTGTTTGATTTTGGAAGATCACGCACGTGTCCTACAGAGGCACGCACGGTATATGCGCCATCGAGATATTTTTCGATAGTCTTTGCTTTTGATGGTGATTCGACGATGAGTAATTTCATATCGTGCCCTAATTAGTAACACCGAACGATTTTTTTGGCAAATAAAAAGAAAAAAGACTACTGATATTCAGAGTCTTTTTATTTCTAATTTTGTACTTCAGTTACGTTGATTTATACCAAAATTTACCTTCTTCAATTTTCTTTTTTAATTCATCGGTAATATTGATGTCGCCATAAATTCCTCTATCGCTGATTTTAATGTAACCAGTAACAACCGCCTTGTCTTTTTCTTCGAGTACAGGGTCATCAAGTTTTGCTTGAAACTCCAGTTTGCTATCGATTGTGACGTTAATAAATACGATGTCACATAATTCAACCATACGGTTTTTTTCTTTTTCGAGCTCATCCTCAATGATGATACGTAGACTCTGTAGTCCTTTGATGGGAAATGTATGCATACCAAACTATTTTCAATAACATTAACACGGTAGATTGTTTTGTCAAATATACGATTTAGCCCCACTCATTACGATCGTAAGTAGTGGGGCGTTAGAAAATTTTTTTCTTTTTGATTACATATGTTTCCTTGAATTTAATCAAAGCAAACAGGAGTATGGTTAAAACCATTGCGTATGTATTTAGACTAAGCGTACTCCTCTGGCATGAGGTGTCAACACACTTTACGCACCTCGCCGTACTCTTCTTTTATCAGGCCCTTGAGCTCCATTGCAGAAAGTAGGGAGAGGATTTCATGCGTCTCTCCAGAAAGCCTACTGATAAGCTCATCACGCGAAACGGGTTCTGAAATGATATCGAGCACAATTTTTTCTTCATCTGACAGATCAAGTGGAAGTGGAACTTCGACCATTTCTTTTTTTAAACCAAGTGCTTCCAAGATATCTTCACTGCGCGTGATCGGTATCGCGCCTTGCTTGATGAGCAGATTGGTCCCAAGTGATGTGGGTGAGGTGATCGGTCCCGGAACGGAAAGTACACTTTTGTTGTACTCGAGCGCCAGTTTTGCAGTGATGAGCGTGCCAGATTTGTCCGCTGCTTCGATCACAAGTGTTGCCTGAGCAATGCCTGCCATGAGGCGATTGCGTCGTGGAAAGCTCCATTGTGTCGCGCGAAAGCTTGGCTCAAATTCTGAGACAAGCGTACCTCCTGTGGCCAAGATCTCTTTTGCAAGCGAGAGATTGGTGGCAGGATAGAGCGCTCTTTCTGAAAGACCAGATCCGGGGAAGGCTACAGTCTTGAGCCCTGCCTTGATGGCCGCTCTGTGGGCGATACTGTCCGTACCGAGTGCAAGGCCCGATACTATATATATGTCTGTGCCGGAAAGGCCGGCGATGAGCTTGGCGCATACGTCGGCTCCGTAGGATGTATGTGTGCGAGAACCGACAACCGTCAGATAGATGCCATCCATAGGTAGAGGCGCGCCCACGGTGTACAGTATTTCGGGAGTTTCTGGCATTTCAAGGAGTCCGTGCGGATAGCTTTCCGGATATAGTTTTTGAATTCCAAAATCCATGGCCTAGATTGTAGCAATGTGACCTGCTCAAATATAGAGGTCAGTTTAGAATTCCTTCATCTTTTTAGAAAACGGCCTTAGTTTTACTCACTCCCTATGTGTGCTAGGATTACACATATAGTAATAAGTCCCATATACCTATGCTCGACATCAAATTTATCCGTGACAATCAGGACCTCGTGCGCGACGCTATCCGCAAAAAGTCGGTAAAGCTCGACCTTGCCGAACTCATGACACTCGACGATCGCCGTCGCGAGACACTTATTGCCGTTGAAAACCTTCGCGCCGAGCAGAAGCGCGTATCAGATGGCGTGCCACAGGCAGCTCCGGAAGAGCGTGAAAAGCTCATCACACAAATGCGCGCGCTTAAAGAAACACTTGCTGAAAAAGAGGAAGGTCTCAAGACGATCATGACGGAGTGGCAGGCTCTCATGCTTCAAGTACCAAACGTGCCTGATATCTCAGTACCAGAAGGTAAGGATGACAAAGACAATCAAGAATTTAAATCATGGGGACAGAAGCCAGACTTCTCATTTGAACCGAAAGATCATGTTGAGATCATGACTGCGCTTGGCATGGTGGACTTTGAGCGCGGTACAAAGGTGCACGGCTTTCGTGGCTACTTCCTCACTGGCGACGGCGCGCGTTTGTGTTTTGCAATCTGGCAATACGCGTACGATTTTTTCACAAAGAAAAATTTCTCACTCATCATTCCTCCCGTTATTGTGCGCAAACAAAATCTGTACATCACAGGACATCTTCCGGGGGATGTTGAAGACTATTACATGACGCAAGACGGCGATGCGCTCGCAGGTACTGCTGAAGTGCCAATCATGGGTATGCACGCAGATGAAATATTTGATGCGTCAGAACTTCCAAAACGCTACCTTGGCTTTTCTCCATGTTTCCGTCGCGAAGCAGGCAGTCACTCAAAAGATGTAAAGGGCCTTATTCGCGTGCATGAGTTTTTCAAATTCGAACAGCTCGTGCTTTCTGAAGCAAGTCATGAGATGTCAGTCAAAATCCACGAAGAGCTCAATCGCAACACAGAAGAATTTATTGAAAGTCTCGGTATTCCATATCGCACAGTTATCAACTGTACAGGTGATCTTGGCCTCGGTGCTGTAAAGAAATACGACATCGAGCTCTGGGTGCCAAAAGAGGGAACATACCGCGAGATTTCTTCTGCCTCATATTTCCACGACTTTCAGACTCGTCGTGCCGGTATTCGCTATCGCGACGCAGAAGGCACACTCCGCTATACACACTCACTCAACTCAACAGCTATCCCAACTCCACGCGTACTTGTCTCTCTCATTGAAAACTATCAAGAAGCAGATGGTCGCGTGCGTGTTCCAGAAGTACTCCGACCATATTTCGGCAAAGACTATATTGGATAGTGTGTGTCCGTGCGTCTCTTTAGTTGAATGAAAGAAACGTCGTCTCTTAAAAAACACATAGAGGAGTCTCCAAAGCTTCGAGATCTCAAGCGTCGCAGACACAAAAAGCGCGTGCGCGTACTTGTGTTTTTTGGTGTTGCATTTGTCCTGCTTCTCGCTTGTTTTGTGTTTGCATCACGTAGTCAGAAGTTTCTCATTCAAAACATTACAGTCACGGGCAATCAGGTGACAGATACAAAAGATATCGTGGTGCGCATCGAGACGCACCTTGTGGGCAATTATGCGTATGTTGTACCGCACAGAAATATTTTTCTCTATCCAAAAAATAAAATCCTCGATGATCTGGCGGTTACGTTTCCGCGCCTTCGAGATATCTCAATCAAAAAAACAAGCATGACCTCGCTCGCGCTGTCTGTCTCTGAAGTAAAAGGCAACGCGCTCTGGTGTGGTGCAAATGCTGAGACCATAAGCACAAGCGTGCCGTGTTACTTTACCGACGCAGATGGCGTGATTGTTGCTCCCGCTCCGTATTATTCGGGCAATGTCTATACGCGCTTTTTTGGTGCTCGTTTGTTTGGCTCGGAAGAAAATCCACTTGGCAAAGTATTTGTCACGCGAGACTCATTCCAAAAGCTTATGGCTTTTGTAGAGGATGTAGAAAAACTCGGGCTCTCCGTAAAAGGCGTGCGTATCACAACTGGCGATGAGTACGATATCGTGCTTGATACTGGCGCAGGTCACACCGCACCGATCCGCTTTCTTTATACGGACAACTATGCAATACTGGCTGCCAATCTTGCTTCGGCTATTGGCAAGCAGGAATTGCGCACGAGTTTGCAGTCAGGTCTTTCGAAGCTTGAGTATTTTGATCTTCGTTTTACGAACAAAGTCTACTACAAATTCTCCAACTAATTTTTAAATGAAACTTGGATTTTGGTCACAACTCAAGAAACCGTTTTTTGTTCTTGCACCTATGGCCGACGTCACTGACGCGGCCTTTCGTCGTATCATTGCCAAGTATTCTCGTCACGGAGAGGAGGGTGGTGGTCCCGATGTCTTTTGGACAGAGTTTGTATCTGCCGATGGTCTCATGAGTCGCGGTCGTGATGCGCTCAAATACGATCTCATGTATACCGAAGCTGAACGTCCTATCGTCGCCCAGCTCTTCGGATCCAATCCTGAAAAAATGGAGGGCGCAGCACGCCTGTGCAAAGAGCTCGGCTTTGATGGTATTGATATCAACATGGGCTGTCCGGACAAGTCCATTGAAAAACAAGGAGCAGGTGCGTGCATGATCAAAAATCCAGAAAGTGCCAAAGCTATTATTCGCGCAGCACAGCGCGGAGCCGAAGGCCTACCAGTTTCAGTGAAGACACGCATCGGCTACAACAAAAATGAAATCGACACATGGGTGCCGGCATTGCTTGAAGAAAATATTGCCGCACTTACTATTCACGCGCGTACTCGCAAAGAAATGTCCAAAGTCCCCGCACGCTGGGAACATGTAAAAGAAGTTGTAGAGATCAGAAATAAAATGGGGAAGAATACGCTGATTCTCGGCAATGGCGATGTGCTCACGATAGAAGACGCGCGCAAAAAAGTAGCAGAGACAGGCTGTGATGGTGTCATGATCGGTCGGGGTATCTTCGGCAATCCATGGCTCTTTGATCAAAACAAAAAAGAAATTCCACTCGAGGAAAAACTGCGCGTGATGGTAGAGCACACGAAACTCTTTGAAGAATTGCTCGGTGAAGTCAAAAGTTTTTCTATTATGAAAAAGCACTACAAGGCATACGTCCAAGGATTTGATGGCGCAAAAGAATTGCGAGAAAAGCTTATGCTTTGTAATACAGCAGGGGAAATAGAGACTATTGTCGAGCAATTTCTTGGGGCACGATAATCTGTTATACTCCTTCCGTATGGAGCATACAGCCTTATATAGAAAATATCGTCCAGAAGCCTTTGCCGAACTCGTCGGGCAAGAGCACATCGTGCAGGCACTCGAAGGCTCGCTCAAGCAGGGCAAGCTTGCCCATGCCTATCTCTTTTCCGGCACTCGCGGTACAGGTAAGACCACGACGAGTCGCATTATCGCCAAAGCGCTCGGCACAAGTCCAAATGACATCTACGAAATAGACGCTGCTTCAAATCGCG